>JACMPK010000079.1 GCA_014377535.1 Gemmatimonadaceae bacterium | reverse complement strand
GGCCTCACCTTGATAAACTAATGTCAAACCGAAAAGGTCTTTCGCTCGTGGAAGTGCTGGTCGCGATGTCCGTCTTCGGCGGGGCCGCCGTCGGCATCTGTAAGCTGGCCATCACGGGCAGCGCACGCGGAAGCATGGCAGTCGGTTCGACGCAGCAGACCGCCATGCTGATCTCCGAATACACGCGTGCGGCGAGCGTGCCGGCAGCCGCGACGATTGCCGGCGTGACGTGCGACACCGTGGCGGTCGTGCCGTGGCGCTTCGAGCGGTGCACCCGGGTCACGAACATCAGCAGCCGCGAGCAGCGCCTGGCCATCATCGTGCAGCCCGTCGGTGCGCCGGCACAGGTCGTGATGGTCAACGGTGTCAGCGAGACAATTGCAGCAAGCGCGTCCAGCGCGCCGTTTCGTGCCGAGAGCCTGACCGTGGTCCGCGCTGCCAACGTGGGCGCGTTGAACCTGTCGACTCCGTGACGCCGCCGAGGCTGCTGCCTGCTTCACTGGCACGCCGCCGCGGCTTCACGATCGCGGAACTGCTGGTCACAATGGTCATCACCGCCGTGCTCGGCATGGCACTGGTGCGCACCATGGTCAGCAGCAATCGCTACATCAACAGGCTCGAGAATGGACGAGAAGCGCGTGGCACCGCACGTGCTGCCGTCAACATGGCTGCAATGGAGCTGCGCATGGTGTCGGCCAGCACCGGTGTCGAAGCCGCGTCGGCCACCAGCCTCACCCTGCGGGTACCGTTTCGCCTCGGCCTGGAGTGCTCGGCAACCGTGGGCGCGTCGGGCGTCCTGGTGGCCGCATTCCTGCCCGCGGATACGAGCATTGCCGCCGTATCGATGGGATACAACGGATTTGGTTACCTCCAGTCCACTGGTGCATACGCCTTCGTCGGCAGCGTCGCCATGCCCACGATCGGCGCGATCAGCGCCTGCACTGGCGCACCGGCAAGCATGACGCTGGCGCCAGGTTCCGTTGTGCTCACCATGATCGGCGCCGCGATTCCCGTCGCCATCGACCCGGCGACTCCCGTCGTCATCTGGCGACGCGTGCGTTACGAGTTCGCTCCATCGATGCTGCTGCCCGGCCGCACCGCGCTCTGGCGTCGGCAACTCGACAATGCCGGCACCATCACATCGTCGGAGGAACTGGCGGCTCCGCTGCTGCCAACCTCACGGTTCGGCTTCTTCATCAACAACCAGCGTACGTCGTCGGATACCGTACCCACTGCGCTCGCCGACCTGCGCGGCATCGAGCTGCGGCTGGTCGGCGAGAGCGCGCGCACGGCCCGCGGCACCACACGTGCTGAGCAGGCGAGGCTCGTCAGCGCCATCTTCTTCCTCAACCGGCCTGATTGAGCACCGACATGAAGCCCTCTCCTGACGAAGCGCCTCGCGCCCGCCTTCAACCACGCCGCGGCATGGCGATGGTGCTCGTGCTGATCCTCATCGTCGTCCTGTCGCTCGGCACGATGGCTGTGTTCGTCCGGTCAAGCAGCGAGCTTTCGACGATGTCGAATCTGCGTGCGCAAGCCGACGCATATACCGTCGCGCATGCCGGGATCGAGCGCTACCTCATCGTCACCACCACCACGCCAGCGACGCTTCCGAACACCAGCACCTACACGTTCGCGAACGGGACTGCCGTAGTGACGCTGGACCGCGTGCGCGTCGCCGTCGCCGGAGAATCGGAGATGTTCGTCCTCCGGGCCGTCGGCACCGTCACGAACCGACGTACGAATGCGACGGTCCCAACCGCATCGCGCACCCTGACCCAGATCGTGCAGCGCCAGAGCACGAGCATTGATGTCGATGCAGCGTTTGTGGCATTGAGCGGCGTAGGCAAAAACGGCGCCTCAGGCCAGGTGTCGGGAATCGACCAGTGCTCTGCCGCGATGCCGACGCTCCCGGGACTTGCCGTGCCGAACGGTGAATACACGAGCACGGGGGCGAACAACAATTTCATCGACGGTTCGCCGGACAATGCGCCGATGTACCTCGGGCTGCCGACGCCGGGAATCGCGTTGGGGCCGGCGAACACGCAGGTGCGTATCCCGTGGGAGAGCATTCTCGAGGGCTCGTCGCTGCAGCCGGACTTCACACTCAATCGTAGTGCCCTGCCCAACACCGGCGTATTGCCAGTCAACTACGGCAATTGGCCCGTCGTCCGTGTGACGGGTGACCTCAGACCTCCTGACAACAACATCGATGGACAGGGCATTCTGATCGTGACGGGCGATGCCGATTTTGCTAACATCGCGTGGAAGGGCATCGTGCTCGTCGGGGGCGAGGCGACGATCAACGCATCCAACGAGATCTATGGATCAGTGATCGCTGGCCTGAACATGAAGATCCCGACACTGAGCCGCTTTCCGTACCTGCCGCAGACGTATCCAGGCCGCGCCTCGGTGGCCAACGGCGCGGTAAAAATTCAGTACAACTCGTGCCACGTCGCCAGCGCGCTCAATCGCTACAGTGGCTGGTTGCGGGTGGCCAACACCTGGACCGACAACTGGCCGACGCCCTGAGCCCGCGCGGATCCGGCGACTGAACTGGCGCGGGATCGCAGTGCGCCGTCGCGCCCGTTCGCCACACGCCGCCAACCGAATGCGCCATCTTTCGGCATGCCGCCCCGACCCTCCCGCCGCTCGTCCCAGCCTGCGCGACCGCGCGCGGGCAGTGCTCCTGTCGTCCACGGTTTCGTGCCGCTCTCGCGGGCGTTGTCAAAACTCGGGATCTGCTCGCGTTCGGAGGGCGAGCAGGCGGTGCGCGAGGGTCGTGTGCGCGTGAACGGACGCCGCGTGACTGACGGCACGCGCCGTGTGGTACCGGAGAACGACGTGATCACGATCGATGGTGCGAGCGCCGTGGCGCAGCTTCGCCGCTACCTGATGCTGAACAAGCCGCGCGGGCAGGTGACCACGCGCAGCGATCCGCAGGGCCGGCCCACGGTCTATGACAGCTTGACTGACCCGACCCTGCCGTTCCTCGGTCCGGTGGGTCGGCTGGATCAGGCGAGCGAGGGGCTGCTGCTGTTCACGAACGACACGCAGTGGGCGAACACGATCACCGACCCGTCGTCGCACGTGGCGAAGACCTACCACGTGCAGGTGGACTGTGTGCCGGAAGGTGCGATGCTGTCGGCGCTGCGTGCTGGCGTGCAGGCCACGGATGGCGAGCACCTCGCGGCGGCCCGTGTGGACGTGCTGCGCACCGGCGAGCGCAACGCATGGCTCTCGATTGCGCTGGACGAAGGAAAGAATCGCCAGATCCGTCGCATGCTGGAGGCGCTCGATGTGAGCGTGCTGCGGCTGGTGCGCGTGGCGATCGGCAATCTGCAGCTGGGCGAACTGGCCAAGGGCGCATGGCGCGACCTGCAATCGGCCGAAATCGAGGCGCTGCGCACGCCGACGGGGCCGCGCCGCCGGCGCTGATACTGCCTGCACGGGCGCTTCCGTGTAGGATTGGCGCATGCAAGAGCCAGCACCGCTGATCGACATCGCGCACGTCATCCAGCAGGCGGTCGCCCCGGTCTTTCTGTTGTCCGGCGTCGCGGCGATGCTGAACGTGATGACCAGCCGACTGGCCCGCGTGATCGATCGCGCACGACAGTTCGAGCTCGATTACCACGAGCTGCCGGTCGGCACTGAACGACATGTGATGCGCGGACGGCTGGCCGCACTCGCGCGTCGCGCACGGCTGATCAACATCGCGATCACGCTTTGCACGGTCTGCGCACTGCTCGTCTGCCTCGTGATCGTGACACTCTTCCTGTCGGCGCTGCTGTCGATGAATTCGCCGCGGTTGATCGCGGCGCTGTTCGTGATCGCGATGCTGGCGCTGGTGGGCGGACTGGTGGGGTTCCTGCAGGAGATTTTCGTGGCTACGGCCAGCGTGCGGATCGATCCGCCGCAGGATCGCGTCATCGCGGATCTGTCCGAGATTCGTGGCGATGATTGATGTCGCCGAAGCGGCGGCGGCCATCGCCACGCTCGTCAACGTGTGGCTGCTGGTGCGCAACAACATCTGGACCTGGGCGTGGGGAGTGGCGTCGGTGCTGCTGTACGGCATCGTGTTCTGGCGGGCGCGACTCTGGTCCAGCGCCGGCCTGCAGGTGCTGTACTACCTGCCGATGCAGGCCTACGGCTGGTGGATGTGGATGCGCGCCGGCCCGACGCATCACGACGACCTGCCCATCACGCGCCTCACCACGCGTGCACGACTGCTCTGGATCGCCGCGACGCTGCCCATGGCGTTACTGCTGGGCAAGCTGATGTCGTTCACTGGCGCCGAGCAGTCAATGGTCGATGCGCTGGTCACCGCAGTCAGTGTGTCGGGGCAATACCTGCAGACGCACAAGAAGATCGAGCACTGGTACTGCTGGGTAGGCGTGAATGCCATTTACGGGCTCTGGATATTGCCGCGTCAGAATCTCTGGCTCTCGGCGCTGCTCTACCTCATCCTGCTGGGGTTCTCGGTGCAGGGCTGGCGCGCGTGGCTGCGCGCAGAGCAGGTGAGACCCTTGTCGATTCCGCTGTCTGCTGCTGTTCCACCGCACACCATTGAACTGCCATGAAGACGCAACACGCCATCACCGTCTGCTGCACTGCATTGCTGGTCTGCACACCTCCGCTGCTGCACGCACAGGCCGGCCAGCGCTCGCCGTCCGTCGACAGCCTGCTCTCGCTGCGCAGCGTGGGCAGCGTGCGCATCTCGCCTGACGCGCACCGCGTCGCCTACCTCGTCACGAACACCGATTGGCAGCAGGACGCGTTCGTGTCGCAGCTGTGGGTGCATGACCTGCGCACCGCCGCGGCCACGCAGCTCACACGTCACGAGTCAGGCGTGTCGCAGGTGGAGTGGTCGCCCGATGGCGGCTGGCTGTCGTTCATCAGCATGCGCGTGGAGCAGAAGCCGCAGCTGTACGCCATCGCGCTGGCCGGTGGCGAACCGGTGCGGCTCACGAATGCCGGCGGCGGCGTGAGCAGCTATGAATGGCGTGCCGACGGTGGTGCGATCGCCTTCACCTCGAGCCCTGCCGTCGCGATGCGGAAGTCGCGTGACACGACGCTCGGCGGCTTCGAGGTGGTGCGACGCGACTTCTCCATGCAGCAGCTTTACACGATCGATGTGGCAGCTGCGTTGGGTGCACCGCAGGCCGGCACGCTGCGCACACCCGCCAATGCGATGTACAGCGTGAGCGGATTCGAGTGGTCGCCCGACGGCGCGCGCATCGCGTTCAGCGCCGCGACGCTGCCGGATGCGCCCTCGGCGAACACGGCGGACATCTACATCCTCGGTCTCGCAGGCAACGATGTGCGGCGTATCGTCGCGCAGCCCGGTGCCGATGGCGATCCGCACTGGTCGCCCGATGGCCGGCAGCTGGTGTTCAGCAGCGCGATGGGCGAGGTCCGGGGGAACTACTTCCGCAACACGCGACTCGCGGTCGTGGATGCCGCCGGGGGTGCCGTGCGCTCCATCACATCGCAGTTCGACGAGCAGCCGGCGTTCGTGGGCTGGGGACCTGCCGGCGTGTATTTCGCCGGATCACAGAAGACAGCCTCGCACCTCTTCGTCGCGGATCCGGTGACAGGCAAGGTGTCGCGCGTGACAGGACCCGAGGCCGCGATGATCGGCGGCATCACGCTCGATCGCGCCATGGCAACTGCGGCCTTCGTGATCGCGTCGCCGGACGCGCTGCCGGAAGTCGCGGTGTCGCCGCTGGCCCAGTTTGCGCCACGCCTGGTCACGACCATGAGCACGCAGGTGCGCGACTGGCGCCTTGGCTCGCGCGAGGTCGTGAAATGGAAGAGTCGCGACGGACAGGAGATCGAGGGCATTCTGATCAAGCCGCGCGATTTCGACCCGTCGCGGAAGTACCCGCTGCTCTGCGTGATCCACGGCGGGCCCACTGGCATCGACCGGCCGGTGCTGCCGGATGCGCGCTATTACCCGGTTGACGAGTGGGTGAATCGCGGGGCGGTGGTGCTGAAGGTCAATTACCGCGGCAGCGCCGGCTATGGCGAGGCCTTTCGCGCACTGAATTATCGCAACCTCGGCGTTGGCGATGCATGGGACGTGGTGTCCGGCGTCGATGCGCTGATTGCGAAGGGCTTCGTCGATCCGGCGAAGGTCGCATCGATGGGCTGGAGTCAGGGCGGCTACATCTCCGCGTTCCTCACCACCAGCAGCACGCGTTTCGCCGCGACGTCGGTAGGCGCCGGTATCTCCGACTGGCGCACCTACTACTACAACACCGACATCACGCCGTTCACGGTGCAGTATCTCGGCGCCGACCCGGTTGCCGATCCCGCGATCTACGCGAAGACATCACCAATCGACTATGTGCGCACCGCGAAGACACCGACACTGATCCAGCATGGCGAGCTCGATCGCCGCGTGCCGATCGCGAACGGATACCAGCTGCGACAGGCGCTGGAAGATCGTGGCGTGCCGGTGGAGATGATCGTGTACAAGGGCTACGGACACGGCATCACGAAGCCGAAGTCGCAGCGAGCCGTGATGCAGCACAACCTGGCCTGGTTCAACCATTACATCTTTGGCGATCCGCTACCTGACTTCACGCGCGCGGGAGCGCCTGTCGATCAGGACTGACGTCGTCAGATGATCAGCGTCTGGACTGGACTGGACGGGGATGCACACGCCGAGACGCGCAACGCGAGCCGGTGGCGCATGAAAGCAGACGCGTGAATGTCGACCGGACGTGATTCACGCGCTGGTGCGGCGGATCAGTTCTTGTGGCGGTAGACGATGCGGCCGCGCGTCAGGTCGTACGGCGAGACTTCAAGCGTCACGCGATCACCCGCGAGGACGCGGATGCGGAAACGGCGCAGGTTGCCACCGATGGTGGCGAGCACCGTGTGCCCATTGTCGAGTGCGACGCGGAACATCGCGCTCGGCAGGACTTCGCTCACGGTTCCTTCGAGTTGCAGTGCTTCTTCCTTGGCCATACACCCTGTCATGCGGGACACGAAGAGGCGGACACCCGAGGAGGGGCACCGCTTGGAATCCTGAGAACCTAACCGGTCCGTCGGCGCCGTGCGGCTGACACACGATGAAGGGCCGGCTCGCATGGCGAGCCGGCCCTTCATGTGACGACTCCCGTGGAGGACGGCAGCGACGCCTGATGCTAGGCCTTGGTCACGTTTTCTGCTGCCGGGCCCTTTGCGCCCTCGACGATGTCGAACTCGACCTGCTCGCCCTCGGCAAGGGTCTTGAAGCCCTTCATCTGGATCGCAGAGTGGTGCACGAAGCAATCCTTTCCGCCTGAGGCCGGGGTGATGAATCCAAAACCCTTGGCGTCATTGAACCACTTCACGGTGCCGGTCGTACGCATTGCTGCAAGCTCCTGTGGATTGATCGCGTCAGCCCCCCGGTAATCCGGTACTGGCCGACAACGTGACTCGTGGACAACTCTGCTCCCACGATGAGCGCCAGAGGCGATGACGGGTCCCCGATGGAGGAGTCGGAATCCGTCATCGAACCAGCCCGCGTCGACGAGACGCGGAGGATAGCGCCATAACCGTATAGTCGCGTCCACACGGCGTCAATGGCACGATTATGGACTCCAATCCGGGTAGAACCAGCTCCTTGTGTCAGGCCGACGTGACGCACTCGCCACCCGGCGCGTCTCGCGGGACATGGTGCCAACACGACCTCATCTCAGAACCGCCGGCGCGGTACTGCTCGGCTGGAGAACCTGGGTCGAGCTCCGCGCGACTGACGGATCGTCGCTGATCCACCTCGTGAACCTGCCCATTCACGAGGCGGGGCATCTGATGTTCGCGCTGTTCGGCGACACGATGCACATCCTCGGTGGTTCGCTACTGCAGGTGATCGTCCCACTGGCCTTCCTCACGTACTTCGTGCGTGCCAGGGACGCCTTCGCGGCCGGCATCGCGGCCTGGTGGTTCGGGCAGAATATTCTGGATGTGAGCATCTACATGGCCGACGCATACGTCATGCAGCTCCCGCTGCTGGGTGGCGGCACGGACGGGCACGACTGGAACACCCTGTTCGACCAGTGGCAGGTGTTGGAGCAGACGGCGCGATACGCCGAATGGACGCGAGGCGCCGGTATCCTGGCAATGCTGCTGGCGCTGACCTGGTGCGCGCTCACGTCGCGCGTCGCTCCGCCGGCGACTGGCGCCGAGCGCGCGGGCGACCTGGAAATCGTCGTGGACTGATTCGCCGGGCCTTCCGCGCGCGGCTACACTCAGGGATACCATCACACCCGCGCCATGGATCACAGCCCGCGTTTCCTCGCCATCGTCGACTCGATCCGCGATAGCATCATCGAAATCACGCCCACCGAGGTGCGACAGCTGCTGCGTACCGACGGTGCGCACGTCTTTGATGTGCGCGAGGACCGCGAGTGGAATTTGGGCCATGTGGCAGGAGCGGCGCACCTGGGGAAGGGTGTGATCGAGCGCGACATCGAGACGGTGGTGCCTGAATTATCCGCGCCAATCGTGCTCTACTGTGGCGGTGGGTACCGATCGGCGCTGGCAGCCGACACGCTGCAGCGAATGGGTTACACGAACGTGCGATCGATGGCCGGGGGCTGGCGCGGCTGGACTGCCATTGGAGGCGACGTGTCGACCGACCAGTCTGCGATCGACGGTACCTCGTGACCCGGGTGAAGGTGGGTGTGCGGTGGACCGGCGGCGCACGACGCGTGCTCGAAATGGTGTGCCTTGGCATGGCGACGCTTGCGTGCTCGCGATCCCCCAACGGCAGCGAGCCTGTGGCAGCGCCGCTCGCGCCCATGTCGGCGGCGGAACTGCGCGCCGTGCCGCTGTCGGCATCGCTGGACCTGCCGCTGCAGGCATCCGTGTACGCCTGGCGCGACTTCATGCCGATTGCTGCGGGAACGCCGACGAGTGCACGCGGCTTGACGGTGTCGGTGCAGTTGCGCGGCGGAGTCGTGCCACCGCGAGAGCTGGCCTGCGCCGGCGTCTATGTGGCGTCGGGCGATTCCGTTTTTGAGCTGCAGCGCGTGGAGCAGCGCGCTGGCGACGGCCCCGGCGCGATTGAATGCGTGATGCGCGGCGGTCCGGCGTGGCCGGTCGGCGCTGCACTGCAGGTGATCACCAGCGTCAGGGCCGGCGTGCAGCGTACCCTCATCCGTCGCGAGACGACCATTGATGCCACGTCCTGATTCGTGTACGTCGGCGCTGCGCGTGCCGGTGGCGTTGCTGGCGCTGGCGTTGGCCGGTTGTGGCCGCGGCGACAAGCCGGCACCCACACCGGAGGAGCGCGCGCGTCACAAGGCCGGCATTGCCGCCGCGGCGCAGGACCGGATGGTACTGCAATACCTCGTGAAGGACGCCGAGGCCGTCAATGCGCGGCTCGGGACGCTGCGTCGCGAGTCGGCGGGATACATGACGGGTGACACGAGCGTCATCTGGTTCGGCTACTTCGCCGGCGACACGCTGGTGGTGCTCGACGAGACGCGTCGCGGACCCGTCGGCGTGGAAGAAAGCGCGCGGTACCTGTTCCGCGATACCACGCTGCACTACGTGGCGCTGGACCGCATCCAGACCTCCGGCACGCCGACG
>JACMPK010000078.1 GCA_014377535.1 Gemmatimonadaceae bacterium | reverse complement strand
TGTGCGCGGCGCGGACGAGTTCCTGGAACTGCCCCTGCGTCATGCCGTCGGTGAGGCCCTTCCATGCCGCTTCGTACGCGGCGAGCGTGACATTGCTGGCATGCTGCATCAGCTCGATCTCGTGTGCATCCTTCACCATGCGGCAGCCCGCGGTGATCGGCGTGCCCAGCGTGAAGCGCGCCGACTGCAGCGCCCGCCCCATGCCATGCCCGTACATGAAGCGTGTGGTTTCCTCGCAGCCGATGGTGCCTGTCGCCAGGCCACGATCACGCAGCCCTTTGGCGACCAGCGCATACGGATCCTCGTCCTCCTCCCACGCATGGACCTGCGCGTCGGCGCCTAGTGGGCCGGTGCGCGCCTGCTCCATCGCGCGGCTCTCCTCGAACTTCGGCGTGACGAGGAAGGCGCTGCCCTTCACGGGAATGATCGCGGCCAGCAGGCGCTCACTCACGCCCCACTGCATGCCGGTGAAATATTCCATCGACGTGCCGCCGGTCAGCACCAGCGCATCCATCTTCAGCGCCCGCATCAGCGTCTTCGCCTTCTCGATGCGCCCCAGTCGCTCGGCGACCGTGATCGGTGTCACGCCGGCGGTCATCGGGCGCAGCTCGCGAATGGAGGCGGGGAGCGCGTCGGGCGGCGCATCGACATCGGTGCGACCCGCCGCCGTGCCGCGCATGCCGAGCGCTGTGGCGGTCAGTGCGGCGGACGAGGCGGTGACGAACTGGCGACGTGTGGACATGGCGTGGCAGGAGGAGGACTGACCGCATGCGGCGGACTGCAACGCCCGCCCGACGAGGAAACAGCTGGACGAGAATATGCGCGGCGGACTCGCCCCGTGCACGATCGCCGGGCGTCGCGCAGCGCGTTAAGATCACGAATATCATCGCCCCGGCCCCGGGAGTGCACACGGTGACCCCCAGCCCGAAGCACATGCCACACCGCACGCGCACCACGCTGCTCGTACTCGCCAGCCTGACAATCGTGAGCGCCTGCGGCGGCAGCACGGAGCCGACCGAGGTGGTCGTCACGCCACCGCCGGTCAGCATCGCGCCGGGTACGGCACGCTTGCCGATAATCAGCATCACCACCGCGTCGGGCGCCGACATCGTCTCGAAGGAGGTGTACGTCGCCGGCGCCATGACGCTGACCGATACGCTCGGCGCGACGGCAATGCAGGGTGCGATCGAGATCCGGGGACGTGGCAATACCACGTGGTTCATGCCGAAGAAGCCGTACCGGCTGCGGCTCGTCGCGAGCACGTCGCTGCTCGGCATGCCATCGAGCCGGCACTGGGTGCTGCTCGCGAACTACTCCGACAAGACCTTGATGCGCAACGCGCTCGCGTTCGAGATGAGTCGCATGGCCGGCATGGCCTGGACGCCGCGCCTGCGCGATGTCGAGGTGCAGGTGAACGGCCGGTACCAGGGCATCTACCAGCTGGTTGAGCACATCCGCATCGGCACCGATCGTGTCAACATCGCGTCGATGCGCGTGAGCGACACGAGCGCGACGAACATCACCGGCGGCTACCTGCTCGAGGTGGACGAGCGCCGCGGTGAGGCGTATTGCTTCAACTCGTACCTGACGAAGATGGTGTTCTGCGCCAACGATCCCGAGACGCTGCTGGAGCCCGGCTGGGAGAAGCAGCGTGCGTACATCACGAACTACATCGCGCGCACCGACACGGCGATCTTCGGCACACGTTTCGCCGATCCGGCAGCAGGATACGCCGCCTTCATCGATGTCGAGTCGGCGATCAACTACAACATCGTGCAGGAAGTGGTGAAGAACGTGGACGGCGCGCTGCGCTTCAGCAGTTACATGTACAAGCCCCGTGGCGGAAAGCTGACCTTCGGACCAGTCTGGGATTTCGACCTGGCACTCGGCAACGTGAATTACGATGGTGCAGACCTTACCCGCGGCTGGCACTCGCGCAATGCGCAGTGGTATACGCGACTGTTCCAGGATCCGGTGTTCAAGGCCCGCTTCACGGCGCGATGGAACGAGTTGAAGGCCGCTGGTGCGCTCGACTCGCTGCAGAAGATGGTGTTCGCGCGCCTGAACTACCTCAGCATCGTGCAGGTGCGGAACTTCGAGCGGTGGCCGATCCTCGGCACCTACGTGTGGCCGAATCGTGTGGTCGCGGGTTCGTATGACGGCGAGGTGATCACCATGAACCTCTGGCTGCAGGATCGCCTCCGGTGGATGAACGGCGCCATTGGACAGTGAGGATCCGCCGGCCGTTGTGAGCGAGGCGGCGAGGGCGCTACACTCCGGAGCACGCATCACGAACAGACCGTTCCGTGCGCCATCTCCCAGCCTCCAAACTGCCCATGCATCGCACCGGTCGGCTCCTCGCCGCGCTCCTGCTACCTGCCGCCGCCGGCGCCCAGGCGACGCTCACGCCGCACCAGCGCGCCGCGCGTGAGGTGTATCAGCAGCTCGTCGAAATCAACACCGTCGATTCCGTCGGGTCGGTGACGGCGGCGGTGCAGGCCATGGCGGCGCGCTTTCGCGCGGCAGGCTTTCCGGCCGCAGACATCCACATCCTGATTCCGCCGGGCGCCCCGACCAAGGGCAACCTGGTGGTGCGCTATCGCGGGCGCAGCGGCAACACCATGAAGCCGGTGCTGCTGCTGGCGCACCTGGACGTCGTCGCCGCACTGCGCACCGACTGGTCGCGCGACCCGTTTCAGCTGCAGGAGGCGAACGGGTTCTTCTACGGACGCGGCACGTCGGACGACAAGGCGATGGCGTCGATGTTCGTCGCCAACATGCTGCGCTACAGGCGTGAAGGGTTCGTGCCCTCGCGTGACCTGATCCTGGCCCTCACGGCCGACGAGGAAGGTGGCGCCGCCAACGGTGTCAGGTTCCTCGTGGCGAAGCACCGTCAGCTGATCGACGCGGCGTATGCAATCAACGAAGGCGGCGGCGGCACGCTGCGTGGCGAGTCGCCGGTGTTCCACAGCGTACAGGCCGCAGAGAAGGTACCGGTGAACTTCACGCTGACCACGCTGAATTCCGGCGGGCACTCCAGCGTGCCGCGACCCGACAACGCAATCAACCAGCTCGCCGCGGGCATGGTGAACCTGTCGCGCTACACCTTCCCGGTCGCGCTCAACGCCATCACGAAGCCGTTCCTCGAGCAGACGGCGAAGGTGGAGACGCCGGAGATTGCGGCCGCGATGCGCGCCGTCGCCGCGAACCCGAACGACAGCGTGGCGGCCGCCTTCCTGTCACGCGACCCACGCTACGCGTCCATGCTGCGCACGTCGTGCGTCGCGACGCGCATGAACGGCGGGCATGCGTACAACGCGCTGCCGCAGACGGCGACGGTGAACGTGAATTGCCGCATCGTGCCGACGTCCACGCTCGAGGAGGTGCGGGCGACCATTGCGCGCGTGGTGAACGACACGACGATCAAGGTCAGCATGACCGTCGAGAGCCGCGAGAAGTTCGGTGTCGCGCCCGATGCGATCGACCCCACGCTTCTTGGCGTCACGACATCGCTCACACGGCAGATCTGGGGTGACATTCCCGTGATTCCGACCATGAGCACCGGCGCCACCGACGGCCGGTTCCTGCGCGCCGCGGGCATCCCGACGTATGGCGTGAGCGGCATTTTCTCGCTGCCGGGTGAGAACAACGCGCACGGCCGCGACGAGAAGCTGCGCACGAAGTCGTATTACGAGGGCCTCGACTTTCTCTACCAGCTGGTGAAGCAGGTCGCGGGAACGGTCGCGATGTGAGCGTGGCTGCAGGCGTGATGGATGCGCCGCACCTCGCGCTTGCCGTTTCCGCGTGGGACTTTTCGTACAGCCTTGTATTGCTTCCCTTCCAGGTATCGTCATGCGGCTCGTTCACTCCTCCCCATCCATCGTTGCGCTGCTCGCGGCGACCGCGCTCAGCGCGAGCAGCGTGCTCGCGCAGCGGCAGGTTGCCGGCACCCCGCGCAGTCCGGCGGCCACGGCCTACGATGCGTCGCTCTACACCGCACCGGCTGCAACCTCGGGCGCCATGAAGTCCATGCGGTGGCGCAATGTCGGGCCGATGCGCGGTGGTCGCGCGAACGCCGTGGTCGGCGATCCGACCAAGCCGTTCACGTTCTACTTCGGTGGTGTGAACGGCGGCGTGTGGCGCACCACCAACGGCGGGCAGAGCTGGGCCAACATCACCGACGGTGTCAGCGACATCTCCTCGGTGGGTGCGATGGCGATCGCGCCATCGGATGCCAACGTGATCTACGTGGGTACGGGCGAGTCGCAGCTGCGCGAGGATCTCACGCCGGGCACCGGCGTGTATCGGTCCACCGACGCCGGCAAGTCGTGGACGAACCTGGGCCTCACCGACTCGCACCAGGTCGCCGACATCATCGTCGATCCGCGTGATCCTGATCGAGCCTACGTGGCCGCGATGGGCCATGCATTCGGCCCGAATCGCGAACGCGGTGTCTTCCGCACGCTCGATGGCGGAAAGACATGGAAGAAGGTGCTCTTCATCAACGATTCCACCGGCGCGAACGACCTGACGATCGATCCGTCGAACCCGCGCATCCTGTACGCGTCGATGTACAAGTTCCAGCGCACGCCCTGGTCCATGCAGGCAGGCGGTGGTCGCAGCGGCATCTGGAAGACGGTGGACGGTGGCGACAGCTGGACGGAACTGACCTTTCGCCCCGGTATTCCGTCGAAGCCGCTCGGCAAGATCGGCATCGACGTCTCGCCGGCGAACCCGCGCCGCCTCTACGCCAGCATCGAGGCCCCCGATTCCTCGGGCGGCATCTTCCGCTCGGACGATGCGGGCGAGTCGTGGAAGCGCATGAACACCGACGCGCGCCTCTGGGTGCGCTCGTGGTATTACTCGCAGGTCACGGCCGATCCGCTGAACGAGAACACGCTCTACGTGATGAACCTGCAGGTGCTCCGCTCCATCGACGGCGGCAAGAGCTTCGAGACGGTGCGCGTGCCGCATGGTGACACGCATGCGATGTGGATCGATCCGAAGGACTCGAAGCGGATGATCAACTCGAACGACGGTGGCGGCACCATCTCGTTCGACGCCGGCGCGACCTGGTCCAGCATCTACAACCAGCCCACCGCGCAGTTCTACCACGTCACCACCGACAACCAGTTCCCCTATCGCATCTACGGCGCCCAGCAGGACAATACGCCCGTGGCGGTCCTCAGCCGCTCGGACGACGGGCAGATCGGCGAGAGGGATTACTACAATCCCGCCGGCTGCGAAAATGCCACGGTCGCCGTCGATCCGCGCAATCCGCTGGTGACGTATGGTGGCTGCTACATGGGTGCCTTCAGCCGCTACGATCATGGCCGCCGGCAGGAGCGCGACATCAGCGTGGGACTTCGCAACTACGATGGCTGGGGCGCCGCCGAGGTGCCCGAGCGCTTCCAGTGGACGTTTCCGGTGCTGATCTCGCCGCACGATCCGCAGACGCTCTACGTCACGTCGCAGCATGTGTGGCGCACGCGCACGGAAGGCGCGAGCTGGGAGAAGATTTCTCCTGACCTGACGGTGCACGATGCGAAAACGCTGCAGCGTACCGGTGGCATCCACGGCGAGATGACCGGCGCCGAGTGGTACGCGACGATCTATGCGTTCGCCGAGTCGCCGAAGGTGAAGGGAGTGCTGTGGGCCGGGTCGGACGACGGGTTGTTGCACCTGTCGCGCAATGGCGGCACCTCGTGGGAGAACGTCACGCCGCCCGGTTACGGAAAGTTCACGCGCACGGCCCACATCGATCCGTCGCCGCATGATCCGGCCGTGGTGTACGTCGCCGCAAACCGGTATCAGCAGGACGACTTCGCGCCGTACCTCTGGAGGAGTGCCGATTACGGGAAGACGTGGACGAAGATCGTGACGGGCATTCCATCGTCCGCCTATACACGCGTGGTGCGCGAGGATCCGGTGCGTCGCGGCCTGCTGTACGCCGGCACAGAAATCGGCGTGTGGGTCAGCATGGATGACGGTGCCGCATGGCAGCCGCTGCAGCTCAACCTGCCGCGCGTCAGCGTGCGCGACCTCACGGTGCATGGCAACGACCTGATTGCCGCCACGCATGGTCGTGCATTCTGGGTCATCGACGACGTGTCGCCGCTGCGTGAACTCTCGGCGGCCGTGATGCAGAAGCCGGTGCACCTCTTCCAGCCCGCGCCGGCCATGCTCTGGGATGGCGGTGGCTGGCAGCGCAAGGGCGCCGCGGGGGAGAATCCGCCGCCCGGTGCGCTGGTGGACTACTGGCTGCGCGATCGTCCTGCGGCCGGCACCGCAGTCACGGTGCAGTTCCTGGACTCGAAAGGCATGCTGATCCGCAGCTTCACGACGAAGACCGATTCGTCACGCACGCCGACGGACTCCGTGCCCGCACGCACCGTCGGCACCGACAGCATCGCGTACCACGCCGCTGATTCGATTCCGCGCCTGCAGCCCGGCACGAACCGTTTTCACTGGAACTTACGCTATCCGAATGCGCGCGAGCTGCGCAACACGGTGATCGACGAGGGCACGCTCAGTGGGCCACGCGTGCCGCCGGGCACGTATACGGTGCGCCTCATCGTCGGCCGCGACACGTCGAGCCGGCAGTTCGCCGTCGTCGCCGATCCGCGATCGACGTCGAGCACCGCCGACCTCGTCGCACAGTTCGATGCCGCGCAGCGCGTGCGTGGCCGCCTGAACGAACTGGTGGACCGGGTCGAGCGACTGGAGGACCTGCAGGTGCAGCTCGACGCGCGCGTGACGCAGACGAAGGACCAGGCGTACGCGAAGCAGGTGGCCGATGCGGCCACCGCGGCGCGCGTGAAACTGGAAACGGTGCGCGACCAGCTGTACGAGATCGGCTGCCATGTGGACCAGTGCACGCTGGACCAGCCGGTGCGCCTCTACAACTGGTTCATCACGCTCAACTCGCAGCTGCAACAGGGGGCGTACGCACCCACGCAGCAGCACGGCGAAATTTTCACCGACCTTTCCACCAAGCTCGATGTGCAGCTCCGCACACTCGAGCAGATCGAGGCTGACGACATCGCGAAGTTCAACGCGATGCTGCAGGGACTCGGCATCCCGAGCGTGTTCGTGAAGCCGAAGCCGCCGATCAGCTGATGTGAACGTCCGGTGCGGTCAGCGTGCGTCGCTGACCGCACCGGGCACGCCGGCGAACACGAGCCGGCGGAAGGTTCGATCCACGTCCACGGCCTGCATGGCCTGCTCCGACGACATCCACCAGGCGATGGTGGACCAGAGCGCGCCCGTCAAATACTCGGTCGTCAGTGTCAGCGACGCCGCGTCCGCTCCTGCGCCGGTTTGACGCACTAGGTCGTCGCGGATCATCTCGCGCAGCATCGTGCGGATCTCCCGGCCCACGGTCACCTCGCCGCGGCGCACTGTCTGCCGGTACAGCGACGAGTGGCTTTCGAGATGCTGGAAGAACGGCAGCGTGAACGCCATCCGCTCGCCCGTGCGCTGCGCCGCGGCATGAGTCAGCCAGCGTCGAAGCCCGCCCACACTCGCCGACAGCAGGTCGTCCTTGCCGTCGAAGTGCGTGTAGAATGTCGCGCGCCCCACACGCGCATGATCCAGCAGGTTCTGAATCGTGAGCCGCTCGTAGCCGCGCTCCGACATCAGCACACGCAGCGAGACGAGCAGGGCCTCGCGCGTGCGCTGGATGCGTAGATCGATGTGCGGCGCTGACGTCGACATGCTGAAATCCTGAACAGATCGGACGTGGATGTCCGGTAACGGACAGAAATCGTCAACGTGTGCGGCGGCTCACACCCGCGGCACAGTATGCTCGACCTGCAGACCCACGACAAGGAGATCCATGTGGCGGAGCAGGTGACGACGGGCAGGCTCGTGGAGTGCCGCGGCGTGTCCAGGGTGTACGAGGCGGGCGGCGAGCGCTTTCACGCATTGCGCGCCGTCTCGCTCGAGATCGCGCGCTCGGAATGCGTTGCGGTGATGGGCCGGTCGGGAAGCGGAAAGACGACGCTCATCAACCTGCTCACGGGCATCGACTCGCCGACTGCGGGTGAGATCCTGGTGCAGGGCCGCGCGGTCCACGGCATGACGCAGGAGGAACTCGCGGTCTGGCGCGGCAGCACGGTGGGCGTGGTCTTTCAGTTCTTTCAGCTGCTGCCCACGCTCAGTGTCGTCGAGAACGTGATGCTCCCGATGGACTTCTGCGATGCCTTCCCGCGTGCCATGCGCCACGGTCGCGCGATGGCGCTGCTCGAGCGGCTCGGCATCCCGGAGCAGGCGCATAAACGGCCCGCCGACCTGTCGGGTGGCCAGCAGCAGCGCGCCGCGATTGCACGTGCGCTGGCCAACGATCCGCCACTGCTCGTCGCCGACGAGCCCACGGGCAACCTCGATTCGAGCACCGCGCACGCGGTGATGGGCCTGCTCGCATCGCTCGCCGTGGATGGCAAGACGGTGCTCACGGTCACGCACGATCGCGAGATGGACCGCTACTTCACGCGCACCGTCGCGCTGCAGGACGGTGGGGTGTTCTCGGACACGGCGGCCGTCACCGCGCTCGCGTCGTGACCACGCGCTGGCGCAAGCTCGTGCGCGACGTGCAGGACGCTCCGGGGCGGCTGGTGATGATCGTTGCCGCGCTCGCGGTGAGTCTCACGGCCGTCGTCGCGATGCTCGCCACCTTCACGGTCCTGCGGCGTGAGGTGCCGCGCAGCTACCTGGCGTCGAACCCCGCATCGGCCCGGATCGGGCTTGCAGGCGACATCCCGGACGACGTGCTCCGCGCAGTGCGCGCACGGCCCGACGTGGCCATGGCCGATGTCGCGGGGCGTGCCTCCGCGCAGCTCGTGCTCGGCGATGGCGAGACGCTGCCGGTGCTGTTGTTCGTGGTGCCGGCCTTCAGCGCGAATCGCGTGGATGCAGTGCATGCGGAATCCACTTCCGTTTCGCCCGGCGATGGCGTCCTGATCGAGCGCAGCGCACTCGCACTCACGCGTGCCACAATCGGTGACAGCCTGCTGCTCATTTTGCCGACGGGCGGCCGACGACGCGTCCGCATCGCAGGTACGGTGCACGATCCGGGCGTCGCGCCGGCATGGCAGGAGCAGGTGATCTACGCCTATGCCACGCAATCGACCATGCAGGGGCTCGGCGAACCGGTCGCACTGAACCAACTGAAGCTCGTCGCACGCGACAGCACGGCACCGAGCGCACTGATCGATGCGATGGTGCACGACATCACCGACGCCCTTGCCTCGCAGGGTCATGCCATTCGCGAGGCACAGGTGCCGCCCGTGCGACAGCATCCGCACCAGCCGCAGATGAATGCGATCATCGCGATGCTGCTCATGTTCAGCCTTCTCGGGATGGTGCTGGGCACGGTGCTCACCGCGACGGTGATCAGCGGCATGCTCGCCCAGCAGGTGCGCCAGATGGCGATCATGAAGGCCGTCGGCGCACGATCGACACAGCTGCGCACGATGTACCTCGCGCTCGTCGGCACGCTTGGCGTCGTCGCGGTCGGTATCGCGCTGCCGCTCGGTATCGTGGCCGGGCGCGGACTGGTGATGGTCGTGGCAAAGTTGCTCAATCTGCGCATCGAAAGCCTGGCGCTGCCCTGGTGGGTGTTCGCGAGTACGCTGCTGCTCGGAATCGTTACGCCCATGCTGGCGACCTTGCTGCCCGTGCACCGCGCCACGCGGCGCACCGTGCGTGAGGCAATCGACGATCATGGCGCACGCACGACGTCGTCGAACGCGGACTGGATGTCCACGCTGCTGGTGCGGCTGCACATTCGTGACATCGCGACCACGCTCGCAGCGCGCAACGCCGTCCGCCGGCCCGGCCGGCTGGTGATGACCGCGGGGCTGCTGGCCGGCGCCGGCGCAATGTTCATTGCGAGCTTTGACCTGAAGGCGGCGTGGGAGGAGAAGGTCAGCAGCGCCGCGCGCGATCGCATGTACGACCTGGAAATTCATCTGCGTGAGGCCGTCGCGGACTCGGTTCTCGCTCGCGTGAGCGCATCGCTGCCGGGCGTCGATGCGATCGAGAACTGGAGCGCGACCGGCGCTGTTCGCGTGATCGGAGGTGACACGTCGATCATTGGTCGCGTGCACGCGGATGGCGGTCACGGCGCGCTGACCTTCCGTGCGGCAGTGCCGGTCACCCGCCTGATTGCGCATCGCATGACGGCTGGCCGCTGGCTCCAGGCTGGCGATACCAACGCCGTCGTCATCAACAGCATGGCGACTGAGCTCATCTTCCCTGACGTCACGGTCGGCGCACGCATCACGCTGCGTGTGAACGACAGTGCGCGCACGTTCGTGGTGGTCGGGCTGATGGCCGAGTCGCTCACGCAGTCCACGGCGTATGTGACCGCGGCCACGTTCGGGGCGCACACTGGCATGTCGTCGCGAACCAGCACCATCCGGGTCCGGCTGCGCAGCCGCGGTCGAGAGGCAGTGGCCACCGGTGCTCGTCGCGTGACGCAGGCCCTCGAGACGTCAGCCATTCCCGTGCGACGCGTCGTCACGTCGACACGCATGGCGGCGGCACAGGGCGGGCATGTCTACATCCTGATCGCGGCCCTCGCGCTGATCGCCGTCGCGATGGCCATCGTGGGACTCATCGGCCTCACATCCGCCCTCGGCATTTCCGTGCTGGAACGGACGCGCGAGTTCGGCGTGATGCGCGCGATCGGCGCTTCCCGCGCCATCATCGTGCGCAGCGTGCTCGTGGAGGGTCTCTGCATCGCGCTGCTCAGCCTCGTGCCCGCGCTCATCGTTTCGCGCGCGCTGTCGCGAGTCGTCGGCGGCGTACTCGCGTCGGTCGCACAGCAGGATCTCGTGCTCTCGCTCTCGGTGTCTGGCGTGGTCACCTGGTCGGTCACACTCTGCATGGCCGCTGCCGCCGTCAGTGCACTCCCCGCCTCGCGCGCCGCCGGATTGACGGTGCGCGAGGCCATCACGTCTACCTGAAGCGGAACGCACATGTCACGTCGCACCATCGCCGGGATTGCCGGCATCACGGCACTCGCCCTCGTCACTGTGTGGGCCGCACGATCGTTTGACCTGCTCGCACTGCTGCGACGGCTGCACGGCATGTGAACCAAGGTGCGACATGTGTCGGCGTGAACGCCTCGGCGAGATCGAGGAGCGTCACGCGCGGCGTCCGCCGCGCCTCAGGACGCTCGCAACGTCGTGAGAAACTCCGACACACGCGGCAGCCCCACCTCCAGGTTCCGTGGCGCGTTTGCGTACCCTACGCGCACATGCCCCTCCATCTCCATCACGCTGCCGGGCGTGAACATCACGCCGACCTCGTTCACCAGGCGCACGCATAGCTCGTACGACGGAATCGCGACGTCGTACTTCACCAGCGCCGTCGTGCCCGACTTCGGCTTCACGTACGACAGCCCCGGATCCGCCGCGATCCACGCGTCCAGCAGGGCGAGGTTGCCGCGCAGGATTCCGCGGTTGCGCGCCAGGATCGCATCGCGATGCTCCAGCGCAATCGACGCGAACAGGTCATCCATCATGCCGACGCTGATGGTGCTGTAGTGTCGGTGCACCGTCACGTCGCGTATCAGTGACACCGGACCCACGATCCAGCCCAGTCGCAGGCCGGCCAGCGAATACGCCTTCGACATGCTGCCCGTGCTGATCCCCTGCTCGTACAGGTCCGCCATCGAGGTCGTGAAGCCGCTGCCTTCCAGGTCGATGCCGCGGTATACCTCGTCGCTCAGTACCCAGGCGCCGACCGGCCGCGCGATCTCGACGATGCTGCGCAGCATCGCCTCGTCCATCAGTGAGCCGGTGGGGTTGTTCGGGTTGCTGAACACGATCAGGCGCGTGGTCGGCGTCACCATCGCGCGCAGGCGATCGAGGTCGGGCAGGTAGCCGTTGTCCTCACGCAACTCCAGTCGCTCGACGCGTGCGCCGTAGCTCTCCGGAATGGAGTAGTGCTGCTGATAGGCGGGCACGAACGAGATCACATGATCGCCCGCGTTCACCAGCGTCTCGTACACCAGCGTGTTCGCACCGGCGGCGCCATGCGCAATGCTCACGTTCTCACGCGTCTGCGATGTGAACAGCGACGCGACCTGGTCCCGCAGCCGGTTCGATCCCTCGATTGCACCGTACGTCAGCTTCAGCGCCTGCAGCTCGGCCATGATCGCATCGCCGCGGCCCGAAATCGCCAGCAGTTCGTGCATGTGCAGCGAGTCCACGCAGGTTTCGGCGAGGTTCAGTTCGCAGTGATCCTCGTACGTGTCCATCCACCGCTCGACGCCGAATTCCTTGATGTCCATGATCTGGGTGCTGAAGTGGTGACGTGTGTGCTAATGGGCGTGATGACGTGCGTGGAGACGTGCGTGGAGACGTGCGTGGAGACGTGCGTTCTTGCGGAGCTGGTCAGCTGACGGTGGCGTCGTGTTCTATGAGATCGAAGATCGCCTTTGCCATGGCAATGTCCTCGAGGCCAAGCCCGATCGAGCGGAAGAAGCGATGCCTGTCGTGATCGGGCACTGGCGCGCGGCCCGTGAGCAGCTCGCCGAGGTCGCCCACGAGCTTCGACGCTGACCAGTCCTCGTTCGCTGCGGCCAGCACCATCTCGCCAGCGCTCATCGGCGTGACGGTGCGATCGTCGCAATAGACATCCATTGAATGCAGGCTCACGGGCGGCACCTCGTGCGCGTGCACCGCATTGGTGCTGATCGACGTGATGAGCGCGCTCGTGACCAGGTCGGCGGGATCGAGCACCGGCGTGGCCGACGAGGTGCAAAGCATCACCACATCGGCGTCGCGCACCGCCTCGGCCACCGATCTGCAGATGCGCAGGCGCGGATCCAGCGCATGCAATACATCCTGCCGGTCCGGCGCGCGCATCAACGTGCGCGAGTGCACCCGGATCTCGCCCCAGTCACGCAACCCGCGCACCTGACGCAGGTGCGCCTGCGCCACCGCGCCGCTGCCGATGATCGCGAGTCGCATCGCAGCCGGTCGCGCCAGCAGCTGCACGGCCAGTGCGGTGGTGGCCGCGGTACGCTCCGTCGTGAGCTGCATCGCATCGCAGAGCATCAGCGGCCGACCGGTCTCCATCGACATCAGCGTCGTCCACGCCGTCACCAGCGCACCACCGGGCCGGGTGATGTATGGCGACAGCTTCGCCCCGAACACCTGCTGCGCTTCCAGCACGCCGAGGTAGGTGATGAAATCGCCCCCGCCGCCGGGAAAGAGCGCGAGCGTCTGCGGCGGCTGCACCGCGGGGTGGTCGCCGTGGGCGCGAAAAAGGGTGGGCATCACCTCCAGCGCGTCGATCCGTGGTATCAGCTGCAGCACGTCGCGCGCCTCGAGCACCTTCACCGCGTTCGTCATCGCACGCTCCAGCCGTGAGGCACGTCCGCCCGCCGGACATCGGATGCTTGTATCGGAACACGCAAGATAGGGTTGCCGAGCCTGCTGCGGGACCCGCGTCACCACGACCTTCGCATGTCGGCGTCCGCGACTCGGCGCCGTCGGTTGCCGAGTGCGTGACCCGTCGCGTCGCGCGCGGCGCGATGCTGCGTCACGTGGCATCATTCCCCGCATGCGTCTTCGACTCCTGCTTCCGCTCTCCGCCACCTGCGCCGTGCTCGCGCAGGCCCAGGTGCCCAACTCGCCGCCGCTGAACGCCACGCTGCTGCGTGACCTCGCCGGCCGCGTGACTGCTGTCACGCCGAAAGTCGTCGGCTGGCACCGCGACCTGCACGCGCACCCGGAGCTGAGCGGCGTCGAGGAGCGGACCGCGGGTGTCGTCGCCGCACACCTCCGCGCGCTCGGGCTCGAGGTGCGCACCAACGTCGCGGGCGCATTCGGTGTCATCGG
>JACMPK010000077.1 GCA_014377535.1 Gemmatimonadaceae bacterium | reverse complement strand
GGCAAACGCGATCGACAGTATCAGGGCGACGACGGAGCGGCCAAGCACGGAGGCACCTGCGCAGTGGAAGAGTCAGAACAGGAATTTCGATCGGGGTCGCTCAATGAGCGTCGAGTATACGGCGCGATCGATCCACCAGCCACGAGATGCTTCCACGACGGCTATGGCGATCGCTCAACCTGCTGCCAAAAGCAACCAGCTGCGCCCGTTCCTTCACATATTGAGTCTCCCACACGTTGGCCGGTGCTCGTCCGCCACCTTCATGATGCGGCTATCCTTTCGCTCAGTTTCCGTCTGTGATTATGCTCGTTGCAAGACGTGATGACCCTGCTCGAACTGATGACCGTGAAAAGCCGCGTCTCACGGCGTAAGCGCACTGATCGCGACCCAAGCCTCGCCGCTCGCCCCACGGCGACAGCGATGGCCTCGACATCAGGATCTGCATTGGACCGTCCACCTGACGCCTCACGACCACCCGCCGCGACTCAGCGAGACCCATGAGCGCTGACGCCCGGCGTCAGGACATGACCAATCGTGACCTTGCACCGCTCATGCATGCATCTTTCCGTTCTCTCTTACCGGACCGCCAAATGAATCGCCTCGCACTCGCCACACTCACGCTCGTTCTGCCGCTCACTCTCGCCGCGCAGGGCGCACCCGCCGCAACTGCGAACCCGATCACGGCGGTTTTCCGCACGCGCACCATGACCCTGCAGCGGAACCTTGCGCAGGCGTTCGACTCGATCCCTGCGTCGAAATTCGGCTATCGCCCCACCCCGGCGCAGCTCACGGTGGGCTATGTCGCGCAGCACCTGGCCAGCGACAACTACATCTTCTGCAACCAGTTCGGCGAGAAGAAGGCGACGGTCGCACGTGAAGACGAGACCACGGCAGATTCGGTGAAGGCCAAGTGGCCCCGCGAGATACTGATCACGAAGATGAAGGCCTCGTTCGCGTTCTGCGAGGATGCGTTTTCGCAGCTGGACGATGCGAAGCTGGCGGATCAGGTGACGATGACCATGGGTCCGAACACGCGCACCGTCACGCGCGCATCGATGGTGCTGGGTCACGTGATCGACATGGCGGATCACTACAGCCAGATCGCGAACTACATGCGCCTGAACAACCTGATCCCACCGACGGCGCTACCGCGACCGGCGCGCTGATTGCTCGGCAGGGTTCGCGTGGCGTCGGTCGGCTTCTTTAGGGGCACCGTCAACTCTGTTCACGCGGAGCCGCGGAGAGAGCTGAGCCCGGCATTACGGTCGGTGCCGGGCAGCCATACGAAGCTTTGGAACTGCGGGTGGCCATTCACCCTCCAAAAGCCATCTGAGCATCCACATGGACCGAAGCTCACCGCACGGGCCGAACCCTCTGCGGCTCCGCGCCTCCGCGTGAAAAGAGTTGACGATGCCCAAGCTCCGGCAGACGCGTGAAAAGCGTTGACGAGGCCGAAGCTCCGGCAGACGCGTGAAAAGAGTTGACGATGCCCAAGCTCCGGCAGACGCATGAAAAGCGTTGACGATGCCGGAGCCACAGCGGACTTCAGCTGATCACCCCGCCGCGCGCGCGTCGGCACGAGCCTGACTGGCCGTGCTGTCTGCCCACAGCTGCTTCGTGACCCGCAACAGCACGAGTCCGCTCACCACGAACACCCCAAGCAGCATCCACGCTGCCGGCCAGCGTGACGGATCGCCCGGCGCATACAGGAAATTCCCGATCGCGAACAGTGACGACCAGATCACGATACAGCCGGCGATCCAGCCCGTGAACGCCGCGCCGATGCGGTTCTCCTGCGCCACTTCTCCATCGCTGATGCCTGCGGCCGCCCGGATGTCCGTCCATCCGGGACCGGCCGGCTTCACCTTCTGCACGAACGAGATCAGCGTCGCGCGATCAGTCGTCGGGCCGATGAATGCGGTCAGCAGCCATGCCACCGTCGTGATGCCGACCTGCACGATCGTCACGGTCGCGAAGCCGACGCCGGGCATGAGCTGCGGCACGGCCACGGCGGTGATCAGCGACGCTGCCATCGCCACGATCTCGCACCAGGCGGACACGCGCCACCAGAACCAGCGCGCGATGTAGAGCAGGCCTGTGCCGGCGCCGATGGACAGCAGCACCTGAAACGCCTGCTGCGCCGAGGTCATGCCGAGGCTGAGCAGGGCGGCAAAGACATACAGGAAAATCGTCGCCACGCGACCGGCGTTCACGTAATGCGTCTCGCTGGCATCCTTGCGGATGAACCGGCGATAGAAATCGTGGATCAGGTACGACGAGCCCCAATTCAGGTGCGTGAGGATCGTCGAGGAATTGGCGGCGAGCAGGCCACCGATCATCAGGCCCACGAAGCCGACGGGCAGGAACTTGAGCATCGCCGGAAATGCCGAGTCGTGGCCGATGAGGCTCGCGTCGGCATTGGGAAATGCGGACTGGATCGACGCCAGATCCGGATACACGATGATCGAGCAGAGCGCGGTGATGATCCACGGCCAGGGCCGCAGCACGTAATGCGCGATGTTGAAGAACAGCGTGCCGCCCAGCGCATCCTTCTCCGACTTCGACGCCAGCATGCGCTGCGCGATGTACGATCCGCCACCGGGCTCCGCGCCGGGATACCAGTTGGCCCACCAGCTGATGCCGATGGGCAGGATGAAGATCATCAGCGCGAGTTCGGACATGCCGAAGTTCGGCAGCATGTCGAGAATCGGCTGGCCGGAGCCGTCGGATGGCGACATGACGGGCTGCGCGTTGCCGACGCCCTGCACCACCTGCAGCGTGGAGAGCTTGCCGACGAGCAGCTTGAGCCCGAGAAAGCCACTCGCGTCACCGCCAAGTCGCCGACCAACTTCGACCAGCGAGAACCAGGCGGCCGCGAACACGGCGGTCATCTTGATGAAGAACTGGATCATGTCGATCACCAGCACGCCCCAGAGTCCGGAGTGGGCGGCGAAGGCGACGTTGAGGACTCCGGTCACGAGAATGGTCTGCCATGCCGGCATCCCGAACAGGATGTTGGCGATCTTGCAGGCGGCCAGCGTGACGGTGCCCATGATGAAGCAGTTGAAGAACAGGCCGAGGTAAATGGCGCGAAATCCGCGCACCATCGACGCCGACCTGCCCGAGTAGCGATGCTCGTAGAACTCCAGGTCCGTCATGACGCCCGAGCGTCGCCAGAGCCGCGCAAAGAAGAACACCGTCGCAAGGCCGGTGAGCACGAACGCCCACCATTGCCAGTTGCCGGCGACGCCGTAGCGGCGCACCTGCTCGGTCACCCAGTTCGGCGTGTCCGACGAGAACGTGGTCGCGACCATCGACAGGCCGGCGAGCCACCAGGGCACGCTGCGTCCCGACGCGAAGAACTCGGTGGTGCTGGTGGCTGACCGTCGCGCGAGGAACAGTGCCGGGAGAAAGCAGACGAGAATCGTCGCCGCGGCGATGACCCAGTCGATCCAGGAGATGTTCACGTCACTTCACCGTGAAGGGCCGCGCCGTCACGCCGTCCTTCAGTTCACGCACCATGCGATCATCGCCGGTCAGCTCCCAGTACACGAGCGACACGGGAATCATGCCGGCGGAATTCACCTCGTCGAAGAACCGCTGCATCGTGAACTGGTCACCAAGCTGACGCGCACGCTCGGCCATGGTCTCTTCCATCAGCCGACCGCCGGTGACGTAACTCGCACCGTAACCGGGCTGGCGCAGGTAGAGATGCTGCTCGAAGCCGAGCAGCGGGTCGCGACGCATCCAGCCGCGCGGCGTCCAGCTCACGTGCATGTCGGCAGCCTGCGCCATCGTGAGCTCGTTGCTGTGCGCATACAGGTTGCCCAGTCCACGTGCGGCACGCGCTGCAAGCATTGCCCACACGAGCTCGCGCGAGCGCGGTGACGTGTCGTACAAACCGGCCTGCATCATCCACTCTTCCATGCTGGTCGCCATGCCCTCGGCGCGGCTCATCCAGACGTTGTAGAGCAGCGGTGTGCGACGGATGGGGCTCGCGTGCGGGTGCTCGCGGAAGCGGCCATTGTCCCACCAGTGCCAGAGATGCGTCCAGAGCGGCGTGGGGTCGCGATGGTACGTCTGCGCAAAGAAATTCCGTGCATCGGGCGTGGTGAACGGGTGGATGCGCTCGCGCAGTGCGCGTTCCATCCACGGTTCGTAGGTCACCATCTTGGTGTCGCGCACGAAGGCCACGTAATGCTTGATTACCGAGTCCTGCAGACGCGCATAGCCGTCACGCGTCTCGACGGTCGGCATCGGCGGCAGGTCCTTGTTGCGCTGCTCCTCGAGTCGGAG
>JACMPK010000076.1 GCA_014377535.1 Gemmatimonadaceae bacterium | reverse complement strand
GCTCCATTGCACCACGATCGAGCATGCCGGCGGGAAGCGGCGGTACAGACGGAACAGGAACCAGCGGTGCGTCTTCAGCCACGATCACAACCCGCCAAGATGAAGGTCCAGCTGCTTACCCATGCTCTCCAGAATGTCGGCGTGCAACGGCATCGCTGCCTCGAGTGCGGCAACGGCACCGACCGCGGGCACCGGTTTGCCGATCACGCGCAAGTAGAAGCGCGCATACCCCTCTGCTTCGCGCGGCAGCACGCGCTGCAACAGTAAGAGCCCGGCACGCAGCGCACCTGGCGTCTGCAGCCTGTCGGCAACGCCCGCCGACTTCTGGCGAGGCGTGATGTTGTCACTGATTGCGGTGGCGGCAAACGTGCCGACTGCTTCATGCACGATGCCGTACAGCACTTCGGTGGTACGGTCGACTGACGGTGGAAGTGTCACCACCATCGAAAGGCCAGTCGCCGGGTCGGCGGTGATCGTGCGCCCTTCACCCTCGACCAATGGCGATACGATGATCTCGCCGTTGCGTTGTCCCGTAGCCCGCAGGAAGCCGGCGAGCTTCGGGAACCACGCCGTGCGCCAGAGCGAGTCCGCGCGCGCAATTACCGGTGCGCGCATACGCTGCACCTGCAGCCAGTTCTCGTGGAAGAAGCGCTGGCTTTCGCTTTCCAATGCCACGCTGAGCTGTTCGCCGAATTCGCGCGCGGGCGCGCTGCCGAAGTAGTTCGCCGCCAGCGCCACCATGCGTGCCTGGTCACGGTCGCGCACCGAGCGCACGTCGCCCTTCGCCTGCGTGAGGAGCTGTACCGACACGCGCAACGTCCCGAAGTTGGTGAAGTGCAACGCGTAGAATTGCGCGTTCACGAGTTCCGGAGAGGCCGCCAGTGTCTTCTGCAACATTGCCATTGCCGTGTCGAGTCGCGTGGACCGCTGCGCCATGTTGCGCACCACGACCAGCGAATCACGATATCCGCGCCGAAAGAGTGGTACCACGCTGGTGTCTGCCGACACGAGTGCGAATCCGTGCAGCCAGAGATCGACGTGTTCGCGTGTCTTGATCGCCCACGGACCATTGGGCCGCACCGGCGCCACGGGCCGCACCTGCGCGTCGAGCGAGGCCAGCGACAGCAGTGTACTGGCCATGAGCAGTGCCGCGCGCGCAGAGTGACGCACGCCATGGCGCAAAAAGTGGCTCACGCCAGCGCCTCTAGAACGACGGCGCCGCCCTGACTGCCGCCGATGCAGGACGCTCCAGGGGCGTAATATTTCCTTGCGCTCTGCAATGCGTGTGGGAAACGCGAAGCGATGCGCGCTCCACTGGCCACCCGTGGATGACTGCCGGCATGCAGATTCATCGTCTGACTTTGATTGCTTCGCAGCTGCCGTCCGGCGAGCGCAATCTTCAGTGATACGGCCAGCTCGGCGGCAACAACGTGATGCAGGCTGTCTCCGAATGCCCGGAATGGGGTACGCAAAGCTGAGAATACGACGATGTCGGTACCAGTGCCCTGCGTGTCCATGGCTGCAATCAGGTGGCGGAAAGTGCGGAAATCATGCGCGGGTCAGTGCTCCGCCGGAGGCAGATGTTCGTCAAGCTGAAAGACATAGCGGCACAGGGCAATATGTCCGGCATCGACCGTGCACATGATACCCGTGTCAGATGGGACGGTGCCTCCTGCGCGCATGCGTCCGGAGGTGCGCCATGACCGCCGTCGCTGCAGCACTGGAGCCCAGCTTCCTCGCTGCACTTGCCGCGGTCCCCGTCGAGGCTTGGTCGTCGTGGTTCTGCGACCGCATGCAACCGTTTTCCGAGCCGATGGCGCCCCAGCGCACGTTGGTCGCGACCTTTCCGTTGCCTGGCGCCATGGGTCACGCGGCGCTCTGCGTACTTGAGACGACGGTAGGAACTGGCGTGGGCACGCTGCATCAGGCCGCCATTCGGCGCTGGCCCGGCGACGCCCCCACGGGCGCCGAGGTGCTGTATCGGGAGGCAGGTCCCGACGGCGCGCCGCTCTGGACGCTGGCGTCTGCCTGGGCCGACGCCGATCTCCGCGCCTGGCTGCGCGAGGCGCTTGCAGCTGGCGCTTCGATCCGCAATGGCGGGTGGGAATGGCTTGCTGCACCGGAGCGACCTGCTGCCAGCAAGGCAGGCGACGGCAGCTCGTCGCAGGTCGTTGGGCGGCGTCATGATGTGGTGCTGTTCGAACCGCGTGCGGTGGCAATCGTTTATCGGAGGATGACACGCGGCGGCCATCCGGAGCTGGACATCATCAGACACCTTGAACGAGTTCCCAGTGTCGGCATCGCGACTCGGCTGCTCGGTAGCGCCATCATCCGGGCACCAAACGGGCAGAGAACAGCAAGTGCAATCATGGAAGGTCTCGCGACCGGATCTGCCACCGTGCGTTCCGTCCTCGTTGCCCGATTGCGTCGCGCGTTGGATGGCGACCCGTCGCTGCAGGCCGTGGCACTGGACGACGTCCGTGCAGTAGGTGTCGCAACTCGTGAGCTGCACGCAGCGCTCGGTCGCCCCTTCGAGCAGGGCGTGCTTGCCGGCGCGGTCGCTGCCACCGTCCGCGACGTCGGCAGCTGGGTGGCACGCGCATGGAACTCGCTCTCCGATGCGACCGCGGCTTTCACTGCTTTACCGAATCCGGACCCTGCGCTCGCTGCCGCACTCGAGGCGCTCCCGGGCAAGCTCCAGCAATTCGGTGCCGCCGCGGAAATCGCGCCTGGTCTGGTGCACCGCATTCATGGCAGTCTGCGGCTGGATGCGGTGCTCATGACGCCGCCGCGGACTCTTCACATCGTGGAGTTTGACGGCGACGCCTACCTGCCGGACGCGGAGCGCCTGTCGCCCCAGTCACCGCTGCGCGACGCGGCACGACTCCTGATCTCGCTCGCGGAAGCCGCAGCCGAAGCGGCGCATCTTGCTGGTCGGGACGAAAAGGCGTTCGTGATCGCCTGGCTTTGGGAGCGAGAGGCGAGAAAGGCGTATCTGGAAGGCTATGGCACCGGTGGCGGAGCCCTGCACGCACTGTTGGCGATCTTCGAGCTGGAATACGCGTCGCAGCTGCTGCTGGACTCGCTCGGCACCCATGGTCTGCCGGCCGTAGTGCCATCGCACACTTTGCAGCGACTCAGCCGAACCATCGTGTAAGCGCCCGCTGTTTCACGTTTTGTCGCCATACTGCTTTGATGAATGTCGCTTAGTGTCGCGACAAAGCTGTATCAAGCGTGATGTATTGCCGGAGCGACGTCCGTCAGCCGTTAACGTCCCGCTTTGCTGTCCCCGGTATTGGCGGCAGCGCACTGACGTCGCGGCCACAGGTTACGCAGTAATGCCACCCTGGTTCCACTTCGCTGCTGCAGGCTGGACACTGGGCCAAGGTGACATTCATGCCGCAATGCGGACAGAAGACCACCGCCCGACCGACTGGCAGCGGATTGGTGCAGAATGAGCACGGCCCACCGTTGTCCATCACGGTCATGGAAGACATCAGTGTCACTCCCGTGACGCAAGGGTCGGCAAAACCTGCGACAGCGACAGAACATCCAGCGAGGCGGGACGGTCCGGCCACGTGTCATCCCAGCAGACCAGCAGGTCGCACGCCGCCGGATTTCGTCCTGCTTCACGGAAATCTCGGCTTTTCAGCTCGAATTCGATGCGAAGGCGCGCCCACTTGCCGGGCGCCAGCTGCCGCATGGCTTCGCATCGCGGAAATCCGCTCGACATGGCCTCGACCATGAACCCGAGCTCCCGCGCAACCATCCCGAACAGGAAGATCACGCCCCCCACATCAGCGGGCGCATGCCGCATCCCGCGAAACTGGATCGGGTCGCCATAGACCGAGGACGATGCGAGCGGCACGATCCGCGACAAGGTTTCCGGTGCTGCAATCGTCACGCCGTGCACACTCGGCAGCGGTGTCGAGACCATCGCTTGAGGCGCCGGCGACGCAGCGAGATCAGCTACCGTCGGCAGTGCCGGCTCCGTCTCCGCCACCCCGCGCGCCTCCGCTTCCGCCACCCCGCGCGCCTCCGCCTCCGCCATCGCGTCGTCCTCGCGATCCATCGCATCGCCGATCGCAATCGCATCCGACACCACGACATCCGCATCGATCGCGGGCATCTCGCGCGTCGTGGAAATAAGCTGGCCCGGCTCGCGCGCCGACCGCGGTTCGTCCGGCGGTACTGGCACCCGCACCGCGCCGAGGCGCACAGTCACCGTCTGCAGCCGACGCAGCAACTGCGTGTCCGGATCCGGCGTGGCCAGCTCCTTCCGGATCACCGCAATGGTATCAGGATCGCAGACCAGCAGTCCGCGCTCACCCGCGAGAAGCTCCAGGACCGCATGCTCGTAATCCTGCAGCGTGTCCACGCCCAGCTCGCCGCGATACGTGCGGTATGGTACCAGTGCATGCACGATCTCGGAAACCGTGAACGTGGCTGACAGCTGATCGGGACTGCCGCCCGATAAAGTGCGGACCAGACGGTCGAAGATGCGATCGAGAACGGTTGGGTCGGCTGTCATCGGATAAAGATGGAGAGGCGTCACGCAGCAGGAACGGCTTTCGCGGCTGCGAACGTGGCAGCACTGGGAAATGGCGACGGTGGACCGCTCCGGCGCACGGCCAGGGGCAGCGACGCAAGCCATGCGGCAAAACCGGACTCCACCAATGCTGCCGAGTGTGTCTGGTTGGCGGCCGCGCTGGTCGCGAGATGGTTCGCCCACTCGTTCTGCGGGTGGCCGGCATGTCCCTTTACCCAGCGCCACTCCACCTCGTGCCCGCCGCTTGAAACGGCCTGCAGTGCGAGGTGCCAGAGCGCGAGGTTCTCGACCGGCTTGCCGTCGGCCTTGCGCCACTGCTTGCGCGCCCAGCCGTGCACCCAGGTCGTCATGCCATCCACCAGGTAGCGCGAGTCGGTAGTGAAGATGACGCTCAGCCGCTCGCCTTTGGCCGATAGATGCGTGAAGGCCTGAATCACGCTTTGCAGGGCCATGCGGTTGTTCGTCGTGTCCGGCTCGCTGATCCAGTAGTCACGGCAGACCAGGTCACCGCTTCGCATCTGAAATTCCACCAGGCCACCCGCGCCACCAGGCGTGTCGCCCTGTTTGCCGTTGCCCAGGCAACTCTCGTCCGCGTACACAGCTACCATCGGGTACCGAGCGCTCAACGAATCACCTCGAGCCGTTCGATGTCGTCGATCGTGATGTTCAACGGCAGGCCGCTGGATGGGTTCTGTGTCACCAGCAACTCGCGACCCTTGTCCATGCGAATGGACTCGGGAATCACCACCAGTTCCGCACCGTGGAGTCGGATCGCGACACGCGAGCCATTGACGATGGCGCGCTCCAGCGCGTCGTATTGTGCAGCAGTCAAGGACAGGTCCGTGGCATCATGGGGTCAGGAACACCAGTCGATTGCGAATGCAGTGAGGACCGCTGTCGCAATGTCGATTTCCGTCAGTGGCACATACTCCGTGGCCGCGTGCGCAAGCGCAATATCACCCGGACCGTAACAGACCGCTGGAATGCCGGCCTCGTTCAGCAGCGCGGCGTCGGTCCATGCACTGGGCCCCTCGCTCGCCGGCGCCGCACCACGGACACTCGCCGACGCGTTGGAAAGCCGGCGCACGAGCGGCGCATCGACCGCAACGTCGCTCGGCAATTGCCCGCCGCCACTCACGGTCACCGAAAGTGTCGGATCCGTGCGTCGCAGGTCGGCCAGCAGCGTCTCGACTTCGTGCAGAACCGATGCCGTCGTCTCGCCCGGTACGGTCCGCCGCTCCACGCACAGCGTGCAGGCCTCGGGATACGTGCTCCAGCCGGTGCCACCGGTGATCGTTGACGCATGCAGCGACGCGCGACCAAGCAGCGGATGCGTGCGCGTGGGCAGCAGGACCTGCTGCACGCGCCCGAGCGCCGTCAACACGGTGGCCGCCTGCTGAATCGCGTCGATGCCAAGGTCATATCGGCTACCATGTGCCGCCCGACCGGTGAAGACGAACTCCAGCCACACGAAACCGCGGTGCGCCGGACAGATCGCAAGACGCGTCGGCTCGGTGACCACGGCGACGTCGGCCCGTATGCCGCGCTCCAGCATCGCTCGCGTGCCCAGCGACTCGTATTCCTCGTCGATCACGGCAGCCACGACGATTTCGCCCCTGATCGGCTGCTGCGCCGCCTGCCACGCCGCCACGCACATGGCTGCGATACCGGCCTTCATGTCGCAGCTGCCACGCCCATACAACAGGTCGCCCTCGATGACGGGTGCGAACGGCGGGTGATGCATGCCTTCCACCCCGACGACGTCGAGATGACCGTTGAACAGCAGGACCGGCGCCCCGGCCTGCGGCGTCCCGATCCGCGCCAACAGGTTTGCGCGCCCGTTCACCACCTCCTGCCATTCGAGGCGGAACCCCCATCCGCCCAGCACTTCCGCGAGCACATGCGCACACCCGGACTCGCCGGGCCCGCCCGACACGAGCGTCGGGTTGCGTGAATCGACGCGAATCAACGTTTCGGTGAGGGCGCGGACATCGCCCGGTCGAATGGGCATCAGCTGCCTCCAGTCCCTGCATGAACCTGCACACCACTGCGAGACACACGCAACGGCAGAATGGACGCCTGTGCGGCCAGTGCGTCCCGAACCGCCCTGACACGATCGCGACGCGCGATGACGAGCACGCACCCGCCGCCGGATGCACCCAGCGCCTTCACGCCACTGGCACCAGCGCGGGTGGTCTCCCGTACAATTTGCTCGATTGCTGGCGTTGTGATGGTTGGATGAAGCGCTCGCTGAGCCGTCCAGTGACAGGACACCAGACGACCCACTTCTTCCAGATCCGCTGCAGCCAACGCCATTGCCATCGCTGGAGCGAGCGCCGCCATTGCCTGGAGTGACTCGCATGTCTGCGCCTCGCCAGCACGCCACGCCTCGAGCACCGCAGTGATCGTCGTTGCGGACATTCGTGAAACGCCCGTGTAGGCAATCATGGCACAGCGCTCGAACTCGGTGATGCTCTCGTCGCTCAACAGCACGGGGTGCACTGTCGTCTGCCCGCGACATGTGAGCAGAAGTGCTCCACCGAACGCGGCGGCGTAATGGTCCTGACAACCGCCCGGCAGGCCCATGGTCTCCGTCTCCGTGCTTCGGCTCAACTCAGCCAGGTCGTGCGGATCGAGTGTACGCCCGCCATGCGTGGCGAGCGCCGCAGCCAGCGCAACACCTGCGGCTGACGAGCCTCCCAGCCCGGAACCCAGCGGTATTGCGGACTCGACGGCGATCGTCACGGCCGGTTCACCGGCGCGTTGCCACGCCGCACGAAGCAGTGCCTCGCCGGGCGCGACCGACATGGACGCCGGGGTGACGATTGCCAGCGCTCGCATTTCGATCGCGACGTTGCAGACCGCGCCGCCGACCTCGGTCGCGTACGGCGGAACGTCGGTCCAACCGCCTGCTAGGTCGACGCGGGCTGGGGCGCTGGCGATGAAAGGGAGCGGTGGCACAGTGGCGTCAGTGGGCGCGGGTTGAAACGACACCTGGTACAAAGAGCATCGCCCGCCTGGCCATGTGGCGAAGCGGGCGATGCGAGGAGCAGACGAAACCGATGTCGCGCTACTTCTTCTTTGCAGCCGTCTTGGCAGGCGCTTTTGCCGCTGTCTTGGCCGGAACCTTTGCCGCGGGGGCGACCTTCGCCGCTGGTGCCTTCACGGCAGCTTTCGCCGTTGGGACTGCAGCAGCCTTGGTAGCGACAGCCGGCTTGGCTGCAGGCGCGGCGGGCGGCTTGTCGGCCTTTGGCGTCGCGGCCGGCATCACATCAACCTGCGGTGCAGCCGCCTTTGCGATGGACGTCTGTGCAAGCGGGATGACCGTCGGCTCCGGAATTTTCGACGGCGGCGCAACCTTCACAGGTGCCGGTGCCGGAGAGGAAATCGTCGGTGGTCCGGCAGTTGGACGACCGGCATTCTCCGTCGGTACTTCGGGGAGCGACAGCGACTCGGCCAAGCCGGCAAGAGGCTGGACCTTCGACGCATTCGGCTTGCCGGGCTTGCCAGCGACAACCGGTGGCTCGATCGGCCTGCGCTTCGCGGCGTATTCGTTCACTTCATCGAGCAGCGCCTGCGCATCCTCTGTCGACATCAGGGCACGGCGACGGAAGTAATCCACCACATCCCGGGTGCTTTCCGGACTCAGCTCGGTATCAGCGATGGCGGCGCGCACAATGTTTCGCAACGCATTCGCCATCTTGCTGCCTGCCTCGAACTGGATTTCATTCGCGCGAGCAGTCATTTCCGCGACGGTATCGCGGATGTCGGTGCCGCGATGACCGGGGCTGCGCTTGATGGGCGGCGCCGGGGTCGGCGCTACCTCGGCGGGAGCAACGGGCACGTCGGGAATCATGGGTTCCATACAGATTGATGGGCGCCGTCGCATCGGGACTTCATGCCCGGAACAAGCGCGTCAGATACAACCAAGCGCCACACATGCACCATGTGGCGCCGCGCGGCTGCGTAAGAGCATTGAAAGAATAAGCGCCCGGGCACGAAACGCAAGGGCATCGAGACGACGATGTGATGCCCGCCCATAAAAAGCACACGGAACCGATCTGACAAACACCATAAAGACATGATAAACACATCATTGCCGCTTTCTTACCTCAAAGTGCTCGATTTGAGTCGAGTGCTCGCCGGACCGCTCTGCACGATGATGCTTGGAGATCTGGGGGCCAACGTCATCAAGGTGGAGCGCCTCGGCGTCGGCGACGACACGAGGCACTGGGGTCCACCGTTCGATGATAGGGGCGAGTCGGCGTATTTCCTGAGTACAAACCGCAACAAGCGATCGCTCACGGCTGACCTCGACGATGCGGCGGATCGCGAGCTGCTAGAAACTCTTGTCGCGGAGGCAGATGTCGTCGTGGAGAATTTTCTGCCTGGCACGCTCGAGCGTCGAGGACTTGATGCCGCTGCGATGCTGTCTCGAAACCGGCGGCTGATCTGGTGCTCCATCGGGGGATACCTCAATGATCCACAACGCCCAGGGTACGATTTTGCCGTTCAAGCCGAGTCCGGTTGGATGAGCATCACGGGAGCACCTGATGGCGTGCCGTTACGGACCGCCGTCGCCCTCGTGGATGTGCTTACGGGCAAGGATGCCGCGATCAGCATTCTCGCCGCGCTGATTGGGCGGCGTGAGGAACCTGCTGAATCGCGGCACTTGACCGTGACGCTCTCGGGGAGCGCATCGGCTGCGCTCGTGAACGTGGCACAGAACGCCCTCGTGAGTGGCCGTGACGCGGCGCGGTGGGGGAACAGTCATGCCAACCTCGTGCCGTATCAAGTCTTCCAGACCGCCGATCGGCCGCTCGTGATTACCGTCGGAAACGATGCTCAGTGGCGCGCGCTCTGTTCGGTGGTTGCCGACCCTTCCGCCCTGTCCGCTGCGGCCTGGGCCAGTAATGCCGGCCGCGTCACGCACCGCGGCGACTGCGTCGCTGCGCTGCAGACGCAGCTGCTCGCGAGTGGCGCGGATGTGTGGCACTCCCGACTCCAGGCGGTGGGCGTGCCAATGGGCCGGATCCGGAGCGTGCTGGAGGCGTTGAACGAGACCGCTGCGTCGCCACTCACCGGCGTGCCGTCAAGTGTTGGTGGCCATGTCAGGAGGCCACCGCCACAGCTGGGCGAGCACTCGGTCGGGATCCGGGCGAATGGTTGGGAGGAAAAGACGGAGCGATAAGCCAGTTCCGTTAAACGTTCGGGGCCCATGTGACGACACAAGCAACCTGTCGACCCCCCCCTGACATGGGATGTACCGTATATGACAACTCGAACGTTGTGCGCACCGCCGGCAGCAGCCGAGCGTGCCGATGTGCCGCAGCCAGCGCAGGCCTTGCCGCCTGACATCGCTGAACAGGCTGACCTCGATGCCCGCTCGATAGCGCGGGTGATGGCGGGTGATCGCGAGGCGTTCGCGGTGTTGGTCACGAAATACAGCGATCCGCTGTTCCGCCATGCGTTGAACATGACGGGCAGCCCGGATGTCGCCGAAGACATCATGCAGGCGTCGTTCATCAAGGCGTACAGCCACCTCGGCGAGGTGCGCGGCCGCTTCGACGCGTGGATCTTCCGCATCGTCGCCAACGGCTGCAAGGATTGGTTGAAGAACATCCGGCGCAGTCATGTCAGTTACGAAGAGGACGATCAGCCGTCTCATCTGACAACGCCTGATGAGGAGCTCGATCGCAGCGAGCTTCGAGTCGACCTCGACTGGGCACTCGGCCAGTTGTCACCATCGCTGCGGGAGGCATTCGTCATGAAGCACGTCGAAGGCCGTTCGTACGAGGAAATGGCGGATATGCTCGACTCTACCGTCGGCGCGCTGAAGATGCGTGTGCATCGTGCACGCGAGGCGCTGCAGGCTCTTCTCGAGGAGAAATACGCATGATGATGGACAAGCACCCGGACGACGCACGCGCTGATCGCAGCATTCCGACGTCTGACTGGCGGCCGGCGAACGAGCGGCCGATGACGGATCGTGAAGTGCCGCTGCGCAACGACGGCGCGATGGCCGCGCTCAACGCGTGGCTGGATGGTGATGCGCCGGCACCGCGCATGGCGAACAGTCAGTTGACACCGGAAGCCGAACTCTGGTCGCGCATCAGCATCGAGGCAGCGTCGCGTCGCAAGCTGCGAACGCCGTCGCACGTCGCTGCGCAAATCATGAACGCCCTGCCGGCATCGAAGGCAGCGCGGCTCGTGGCGGCACCGGCGGTGCACACGGCAACGAGCGTGATGGCCCGTGCACAGGTGGCGCCTGCATCATCCAGCCGCAACATCTTGATGCCGCGAGCAGCGATCGCGATCATCGCGGTCGTGTTCATGGCACTTGGTGCCTTTTTCGGGCGCATGATGTAGTCGGCAGTCGTGTTCGCGCGTCGCGCATCGCGATGCACAAGACGGCAGCGGGGCGGCGATCATCTTGATCGCCGCCCCGCTGTGCCGTTCACTGCCGCAGCGCGCGTGTCTGCCGCCGTGACACGCTGGCTCTGGGTGCTATATGTGAATCGCGCGCCCGAGCACCGCCAGCGCGGCTTCCTTCACCGTCTCGCCGAGCGTCGGATGCGCGTGTGTCGTGATCGCGATGTCCTCGCTCGAGCCGCGATACTCCACCGCCAGCACGACTTCCTGGATCAGGTCACCCGCATTTGCGCCGAGGATGTGACACCCGAGTATTTCATCGGTGGTGGCGTCGGCAATGATCTTCACGAAGCCGCTCGTCTCGCCCAGGCACCGCGCGCGCCCGTTGGCGGAGAACGGAAATTTGCCGGTCTTGTACGCGCGGCCCGACGCCTTGACTTCGCCTTCCGTGAGCCCCACTGACGCGATTTCAGGCGAGGTGTAGACCACGCCCGGAATGGCGGCGTAGTGCATGTGCACCGGCTTCCCGGCGATCACCTCGGCGGCGATCATGCCCTCGTCTTCCGCCTTGTGCGCCAGCAGCTTGCCGCCCGCCACGTCGCCAATCGCGTACACGCCGGGCAGGTTGGTGCGCAGCTGGTCGTCCACGGCGATCGCGCCGTTCTGCTGCAGCGCGAGGCCCAGCGCCTGCGCATCGATGCCATGCAGCATCGGACGACGCCCGACACTGACCAGCACCACTTCGGCTTCGAGCGTCTCGCTTGCGCCGTTCGTCTCCACCGTGAGGCGCACGACGTCCGGCGACGAGCGGTCGGCAGCCGTCACCTTCGCGCCGGTGCGAATGGTCAGACCCTGCTTGCCGAAGACCTTCGTCGCCTCCTTGATGATGTCGTCGTCGTTGCCGGGCAGGATCGTCGGCATGAACTCCACCACGGTCACTGCACTGCCGAGGCGGCGCCAGACCGAGCCGAGTTCGAGGCCAATGACGCCGCCGCCGACCACGATCATCCGCTTCGGGATTACCGAGAGCTGCAGCGCGCCGATGTTCGACACGACGCGCGTCTCGTCGAACTTGAGGAACGGCAGCTCGATGGATGACGAGCCGGTTGCGATGATGACGTTCCTGGCGGCGTATGTCGTGACCGTACCGTCGGCCGCGGTCACGTCGACCAGGTTGCCGGGCTTCAACGTGCCCGCACCGCGGGCCCACGTGACCTTGTTCTTCTTGAACAGGAACTCGACGCCCTTCGTGTTCGCGCCCACGACGTCGTTCTTGCGCTTCATCATCTGCGCGAGGTCGACCGTCGCATTCTCGATCACGATGCCATGCTCGGCGGCGTCATGCCGTGCGAACTCGAAGTGCTCGCTGCTGGTGAGCAGCGCCTTGGACGGAATGCAGCCGACGTTGACGCAGGTGCCGCCGAGCGTCTTGTCCAGTTCCACGCAGACCGTCTTCAGGCCGAGCTGCGCTGCGCGGATGGACGCCACATACCCGCCCGGGCCGCCGCCGATGACGACGACGTCTGCCGCGATCGTTTCAGTGGCCACGCGTCAGTCCACCAGCATGCTGGCCGGATCTTCCATCAACTCCTTGATCCGGACGAGGAAGAGCACGGCTTGCTGACCGTCGATGATGCGGTGATCGTAACTCAGCGCGACATACATCATCGGGCGGATCTCGACCTTGCCGTCGATGGCGACTGGACGATCCTGCGTCTTGTGCAGGCCGAGGATCGCGACCTGCGGGTAGTTGATGATCGGCGTGGAGATCAGCGACCCGAAGACACCACCGTTCGTGATGGTGAACGTGCCGCCGGTGAGGTCGTCCATCGCGAGCTTGCCGTTGCGTGCCCTGGTGGCCAGTGCCGCGATGTCGCGACTGATGGTCAGCATGCCCTTCGTGTCGGCGTCCTTCACGTTCGGCACCACCAGGCCCGCGTCGCTCGCGACGGCAATGCCCATGTTCACGTAATGCTTGAAGACGATGCTGTCGCCGTCGAGCTGCGCGTTGACGAGCGGAAACGCCTTCAGCGCGTGCGACGCTGCCTTTACGAAGAACGGCATGAAGCTGAGCTTCACGCCATGCTCCTTCTCGACCTTGTCCTTGATCCGCGCACGCAGCGCCGTCGTGGCGGACATGTCGATCTCGTTGAAGGTCGTGAGGTGCGCCGTGTTGGCCTGCGCCTGCAGCAGGTTTTCGGCGATGCGCTTGCGTCGCGTCGTCATCTTCTCGCGCGTCTCGCGTCCGCCGGTGCGCACGGGGGCCACAGGTGTGCTGGACGCTGCGGGTGCGCTGGGAGCGGGTGCCGCCGGCGCTGCGGGTGCACTGGGAGCTGCTGGTGTACTGGATGCGACAGGTGCCACCGGCACTGCGGGTGCCACAGGCGGAGCCGTCGCCGATGCCGCAGCACTGGCGATGGCGTCCACCACATCGGGCTTGCTGATGACGCCGCCGCGACCAGTACCGGTGACGCTGCTGATGTCGAGCCCTGCCTCGTCGGCCGTGCGTCGTGCCGCAGGTGCAGACTTGGTGACAGCTGCTTCAGGCGCCACGGCGGGGGCGATGACACGCTCGGTTGCGGATACAGCCGGATCAGAGGGCGGTTCGCCTGCGCTGTGACCGGAGTCACCATCCGTCGCGGCAGCGAGGACCTCGCCGAGCGGCGCCGCGGCGCCCGTCTCATCGAGCTGGCCCAGGATGTCGTCCACGGCCACCACGTCGCCCTCGGCGCGCGCGCGAACCGAGAGCACGCCTGCCTTGAGCGCGGGGACCTCGACCGTGATCTTGTCGGTCTCCAGTTCCACGAGGGTTTCACCCGCTGTGACGGCGTCGCCCTCCTGCTTCAGCCAGCGTGACACGGTTGCCTCGACGATCGACTCGCCGAGCGGTGGCACCTTGATCGCTATCATTCGCCAGGATCCTGTTCCAATGGAGGCGCGGAGAACGCGCAGAAAAGCTGCGTGCGGCGCTGGGTGCCGCGCGCGAAAATCATATCTAACGCCACACTCCGTAATCTCGATGCGAGCACTCGTGCTGGGCGGCCATGGAGGCCTCGAGCAGCTGTCGATCCGCGACGACATTCCGATGCCGGAGCTGGAGGGCCCTCACTCCGTGCGAGTTCGCGTGGAGGCGGTGGCGCTGAACCGCCTCGACCTTTTCGTGCTGCGCGGCTGGCCGGGGCTCGTGCTGCAGCCTGACTGGGTGCCTGTCGCCGACTGCACCGGTGTGGTCGACGCAGTCGGCGGGGCGGTGACAGGCGTGCGAGTCGGCGACACGGTGGTGTTGAATCCAGGTGTCAGCTGCCGTGAATGCGCGTATTGCCTGGAGGATCAGCAGCCGCTCTGCCTTCGATACCAGATCCACGGCGAACATCGCCGCGGCTCTGCAGCCGAGTTTGTCGTGGTGCCGGAATGGAACCTGATGAGCGTTCCCGCGCACATTCCGTTGGCAGAACGGGCCGGCTTCGGCCTGGCGACGCTGACCGCGTATCGCATGGTTTCAGGCAAGGCGCGGGTGCAAGCCGGCGAGCAGGTCCTGATCTGGGGAATCGGAGGGGGTGTGGCGCTGGCGGCGTTGCAGCTGGCAAAGGCTCGTGGCGCCACGACCTGGGTCACCTCGAGCGATCCTGCAAAGCTGGAGCGTGCGAAGGCGCTCGGCGCCGACCACCTGCTGAACCACGCCATTGACGACGTGCCCGCTGTGATCCGCACCGCGACGGGAAAGCGGGGAGTGGACGTCGTGATCGACAGCGTTGGTACGGCGACTTGGAAGCGGTCGCTTGGTTCATTAGGTCGTGGCGGGCGGCTGGTCACGTGCGGCGGCACCAGTGGTCCCATGGTCGAGACCGACGTGCGTCGGCTCTTCATGAATCAATGGACTGTGTCCGGTTCAACGATGGGCAGCGAGCGGGAGTGGCGTGAGGTGGCGGCCGAGTTCGCTGCAGGTGGGCTTCGTCCACCCGTGGACTCCGTGTTTTCTTTGCAGCAGGCGACAGAGGCGTATGCGCGTCTGCAGTCGGGGCAGCAATTCGGGAAGGTCGTGATTCAGGTGGCCGAGTGACGGACAGCGCGCAAGACGACGGTCCGGCGCAGTATTCGCTGGATGAGCTGGCGACTATCCGGGCAGATGTGCTGGTGGAGGCGGTGCCTCACTGTCCTCGCTGCGAGTCGCATCTGGCGCTGCTGCGGAAGGGCATTGGGGGTGGGTCGTTCGGGCTGGGCTACCAGCGCAAGCGCGACTGGTTCGTCTGCCCGTCGTGCCGTCGGTCGGCGATTTTCGACCTGAAGCGCGGAACGCGCAATTAGAGTCGTTCGTGGCAAGCGACGCGCGTGTGTGGGCGCTGGCGTGGCGGCGCGCGTACGAGGTTCGTGGCGGTGCTAGCTTGTGGTGTGGCACGCTCCGCGGGGCGACGCCGGCCCATTTTCGCTGATCCCACATGGACTTCCTGACCCGACTGCAGGACAGTTTCGCCACCCTTGGCGAGATCGTGCCTGCGTTGCTTGGCGCGATCGTCATCCTGTTTGCCGGCTACCTGCTCGCCAAGCTCACACAGCGTGGCGTGGAGCGGTTGTTGAAGAAGCTCGGGGTCAACGAGCTGCTGCGCAAAGGCGGCGTGATGCAGGCCGTGGAGCATGCTGGCCACCAGGTGAACCCGGCGCGCGTGTTCGGCAACCTGGTGTTCTGGGCGGTCATGTTCGCGGTGCTGCTGATTGCCTCCACGGCGGCGGGGTTGCAGTCGCTGAACGACGTGTTTGCCGAGCTCGTCAGTTATATCCCGAGTATCATCGCGGCGATCGTGATCGTGATCGTGGGTATCGTGTTGGGTGGGTTCGTGGAGGGCCTGCTGCTGGCAGCTGCCGGCGCTTTGCACGGCGGCCCGACGCTGGCCCGGGTCGGCCGCGGTGGCATTGTGGTGCTGGCCATCTTCATGGCGCTGCAGGAGCTGGGTGTCGCGACCGACATCGTGACGACCGCCTTTGCAATCCTGTTTGGCGCGGTGGCGCTGGCCCTTGCCATGGCTTTCGGGCTCGGTAATCGCGAGCTGGCGGGCGAGGTCACGCGGACCTGGTGGGTGCGTTACCAGCGGGAGAAGGCTGCCATCGACGCCGATGTGGCTGCCGAGGAGGCGGAGATCGATCAGGAGCTGGCCGATGATGAAGCGGAAGCGCAGTCTCCAGTCGTGGCGACGGGTGGCGCATCACGTCTGTCCTGATGGACTCGGGAGCGGTATCTTTTTGCGTATGAGTGTACGCGTGCGTCGGTGGCGGTCCGTTGGATCCTTCTCCTGTGCGAGTGCGGCATTCGCGATGGGGGCACTTTCGGGTTGCGCCCGTTCCGGTGCGGTGCCCGAGAGCGGATTCCGGCCCCGTGTGCTGACCAGTTCCGCGGTGACGTTGCTCGGGCGCGGACCGCAGAACGAACTCGAAGCTGCGCTGGAGCTGGCGCACGATTATCGAGCCAGCCTGCTGAGGGCCTCCGATTTCACCGACATTGGTCAGGATCGCTGCAACGACGGCTGGTTGCGTGCATTTCCGCGTGACAGCACCGACACGATGCGCGAGGCGACCGCCGACCTGGTGGACAAGCTCGAAAAGTTGATCCAGATCTACGCGGTCGACGCTCCGCTGGACACACCGGAAGGGCTCGAGCTGCTGCGCACCGTGGTGCTGTGGGAGACAGGGCGCGAGCGTCCCCGTTGGGATGTGTGGAGTGGCAAGGCGAGTCGCGAGGCAATTGCGGCCGGTCTGACCGAGCAGGTGAACGATGCGGCAACTGGGCGCTGCCTGGTCAATGCGCGCGGTGACACGGCGGCATACGTGCTGCCCGCCGTGAGCGGTCTGCCACTGCCGGCAGCACGTGGGCGCGACCTGAAACTCGTGTATGGTGATCGCGGCCTGGCCGCGCTGCGCAGCAGGCATTGGGCCGCGATCGGTGACCGCGACAGCACTGCCATCATGGCCTACACGCGAGTGTCGGCTGCCATGCTGTGGAAGGAGTATGCGATGGTGGCGGTGCATCGCCCGATGGAGCGTCGGGACGCCACTGCGCTGTCGACCAGCAACGGTGGTGGCACGTACATTTTTCACCGCGTCGGCAATGCCTGGCTCCTGCTCGTCATTGCGCGGTCCTGGGGCTGAGCGCATTCGCCCTGCCGCATGATTGAGCGCGCCTCAACGCGCGATGCACCCGTTCCAAATTCCTGTTCCGCAGTCTGCACTCCCGACGCCGCGTCGCGCACGCGACCCGACGTCGGTCACGCTCTCACTATCTCAGCATGACTGGTCCAGTGGCCCGCGAACGCATCCTGCCTCGCATGATCGACGAGGAGATCAAGGAATCGTTCATCAATTACTCGATGAGCGTCATCGTGTCGCGCGCGCTGCCCGATGTGCGAGATGGGTTGAAGCCCGTGCACCGGCGCGTGCTGTACGCGATGAACGAGGCGGGGCTCACCGCAGGTCGTCCGTATCGCAAGTCCGCCACGGTCGTGGGCGACGTGCTGGGGCGGTACCACCCGCATGGTGACAGCAGCGTATACGATGCGGTCGTGCGCATGGTCCAGGAGTTCTCGCTTCGCTATCCGCTGGTCGATGGCCAGGGCAACTTCGGCAGCATCGACGGCGACAACGCGGCCGCCTATCGCTACACCGAAGTCCGGCTGACACGCATCGCGATGGAGATGCTCGCCGACATTGATCGCGGCACGGTTGATTTCGGCGCGAACTTCGACGATACGCGCGAGGAGCCGAAGGTGCTTCCGTCGCGCCTGCCGAACTTGCTGGTGAACGGCAGCACGGGTATCGCGGTCGGCATGGCGACGAACATTCCGCCGCACAATCTGCGTGAAGTCTCGGCGGCGATCGTGGCGATGGTGGACAACCCGGACATCGAGACCGACGAGATCCGGAAGATCATCACGGGTCCCGACTTTCCGACGGCGGGCTTCATCTACGGCCGCGCGGGCATCAAGGACTACATCGAGACAGGCCGCGGTCGCCTGCAGGTGCGTGCGCGTGCGCAGATCGAGGAGAACGAGCGCGGGAGCAAGAGCCAGATCGTGGTCACCGAGATCCCGTACCAGGTCAACAAGGAGCGGCTGCGGCAGCAGATCGTGGACTTGGTGCGCGAGGGCAAGGTGGCTGGCATCAGCGCGTTGCGCGACGAATCGAACAAGGAGGGCATCCGGCTGGTGATGGAGCTCAAGCGTGATGCGATTCCGCGCGTGGTGCTGAACCAGTTGTACAAGCATTCGCAGCTGCAGACGACGTTCGGCGTGATCATGCTGGCGCTGGTGCCGGACATCAAGACGCGGCAGCTGGTGCCGAAGGTGATGCCGGTGCGTGAGGTGCTGAAGCACTACATCGATCACCGTCACGAAGTGATCACTCGCCGGACGCAGTTCGACCTCGACAAGGCCGCCGAGCGCGAACACATCCTGGAAGGGTTGAAGATCGCCGTCGACAACATCGACGAGGTGATCAAGATCATCCGTGCAGCTGATGACACGCCGACGGCGAGCCTGAGCCTGCAGACGCGTTTCGGCCTGTCGGAGCGGCAGGCCGAGGCGATCCTCAACATGCGCCTCGCGAAGCTGACGGGACTCGAGATCGACAAGCTCGACGCCGAGCTCGCGGAAGTGCGTGCGCTGATCGCGGAGTTGCGTGACATCCTCGGCAGCCGCGAACGTCGCATGACGATCCTCAAGTCGGAGCTGATGGACGTGGCCGAGACGTTCGGCGACGTGCGCAAGACGGAGATCGTGAGCGACGAGGGCGAGTTCAGCGTCGAGGACCTGATTGCCGAGGAGGATGTCGTCGTGACGATCTCGCACACGGGTTACGTGAAGCGGACGTCGGTGTCGCTGTATCGTCGCCAGCGTCGCGGTGGTCGCGGCAAGACGGGCACGGGGCTGAAGGACGAGGACTTCGTCAGCCGCCTGTACATCGGCAGCACGCACGATTACCTGCTGATCTTCACCGATGACGGGCGCATGTACTGGCTCAAGGTCTACGAGATTCCGCAGTCCAGCGCGGGTGCGCGTGGCAAGCCGATGGTGAATTTGATCAACGTGTCGCCCGAGACGCGCGTGCGTGCCGTGGTGCCGGTGCGCGACCTGGAGAAGATCACCGATGCTGACGAGCGCTTCCTGTTCTTCAGCACACGGAATGGCACGGTCAAGAAGTCGCGCATGGCGGACTACACGAACGTGCGCAACAACGGCATCAAGGCGATCAAGATCGAGGCGGGCGACGAGCTGATCGACGTGCAGGAGACGTCGGGCACGAACGACATCGTGCTGGCGACGCGCTTCGGCCTGAGCTGCCGCTTCCGCGAGAGCGACGTGCGCGAGATGGGTCGCGACACGACCGGCGTGAAGGGCATCGAGCTGCGCTACGAGGATTTCGTCGTCGGCATGGTCGTGATCAAGCGCGACGCGACGCTGCTGGTGGTGACCGAGAAGGGCCTGGGCAAGGTGAGCGACGTGGCCGAGTACCGCGTGCAGAAGCGCGGCGGCAAGGGCATTCTGACGCTCAACCGCACCGATCGCACGGGCAACGTGGTGGCGCTGATGGAGGTGCTGCCGGAAGACGAGATGATTTTGATCACGAAGCAGGGCATCCTGATCCGCTCGTCGGCGGCGGAAGTGCGCAAGACCGGCCGCAACGCACAGGGTGTGAAGCTGGTCGCGCTGGACGAGGGCGATTCAGTGATCTCGGTGGCGCGCGTGGTGCCCGAGGACAAGCCGGTCGAGGGACTCGGCGACGGCGACGGCGACGACGTGGTGGATGGCGAGAGTGGTGCGGAGCCTGAGGCGGAGAACGGCGACGCCGGTGACGCCGGTGCACCGGAGGCTTGATGCACGTGCATGACGCAGGGGCGGCGGGGCACGTGCTCGTGCCGCACGACCGCCGCCTCCTGTGGCGGGAATTGACTCGATGTGCATTCCTCGCCTCGTGAGGCACGAACGACGGTGAGAGCGCCGCGGATCATCGTCGCGGACCGTGATCCGGCGGTGCAGCAGACCCTGTCGTGGGTGCTGCGCGAGCATGGCTACGACGTGCGCGGCGTGGTGAGCTGCCTGGCGGCGGTCGATGCGGCGTGGGAGTTCGTGCCAGACCTCATGCTGCTGGATGCACAGCTGCTGGAGGAGGGAGGCGCCGCGCAGCTGACTGCGTTCAAGGGCGATCCGCAGTGGGCCGACCTGCCGGTGCTCGTCACGTCGACACGTGCGCCCGAGGACGTGGTGGAGCAGGCGCTGGGCTGCGGAGCGACCGATGTGGTGCGCAAGCCGCTGCGTTCAGGTGAGCTGCTGGCGCGGATCGGGGCCAACCTGCGCAACCGTACTGCGTTCGACACGACGCGGCGTCAGCTGCAGTCGGCGGAGTCGGCATTGGCGCAGGCACGCGAGGAAGCGCAGACTGGCCGCACGTTGATGGCGATCATGCGCGAGGTCAGCGCCGACCTGTCGAGCGAGGAGATCTACCACGTCCTGGTGCGTCGCGTGGCACGCGCGATCGGGTTGTTCCGCTGCTCGGTGGTACTGGCGCGGCCGGGTGAGACGACGGCGGTCATTCCCGCTGCGTTCGACGACCCGACGCTTCGCAACATGCCGCTGGACCTGGAGAAGTATCCGGAAGTTCGCGTGGCACTGGAGGCAGGACGGCCCGTGCTGATCCCCGACATGATGGTGCATCCACTGTTCGCGGAGTTGCGCACGCGCTGGGAACGCGAGGGCACGGTGGTGCCGACGCGGAGCGTGATCGCGCTGCCGTTCTTCGTGGATCGGCAGCAGGCAGGGGTGTTCCTTCTGCGACGTGGCGTGGGTGAGCCGCCGCTGGACGAGGAGGATGTCGCGTTCGCCGATGCCGTGGTGAAGGCGGCCGTGGCGTCGATTCAGCGGGCGCATTTGCTGGAGTCTGCGCGTGCAGACAACCTGCGGCTCGCGGCGCTTGCACAGACCGATCCGCTGACGCAGGTGCTCAACCGACGTGCACTGACGGATCGCCTGACGTCGGAACTGGATCGCGCGCGGCGCTACGCACATTCGGTGGCGGTACTGATGCTGGACCTTGACCACTTCAAGCTGGTGAATGACACTCGTGGCCACCTGGTGGGTGACGGCGTGCTGCAGGACGCTGCCGAGATCCTGCGCAGTGCGGTACGCAGCGCCGACTTCGTGGCGAGGTATGGCGGCGAGGAATTTGTGGTCGTGCTGCCCGAGACGTCGATCGAGGGCGCCATGGTCTTCGCCGAACGCCTGCGCGAGTGTGTCTCGGTCGCGAGTTTCGCTGGCGGCCCCGGTGTCTCGCTCACACTGTCCGTGTCCATTGGAGTGTCGCTGTTTCCCGGGCCGCGCATCACGTCGGTGGACGACCTGCTTGCTGCGGCCGACGCGGCGCTGTACCGCGCCAAGCGCGACGGTCGGAACTGCGTCCGGTACTGAGCCGCAGTCCCTCGCCGGCG
>JACMPK010000075.1 GCA_014377535.1 Gemmatimonadaceae bacterium | reverse complement strand
TGGTCCGCGGGGGCGGGGCGCCAAGCAGTGCGCGCGCCTTCGGGGACGCCGCGGCGGCCGCACCCTGAGGGGAGGATCCGCCCGCAGCGCCGTCGTCAGCAAACGGCTCAGTCACTCAGGTCGGCGTCATCCGGTGCCGCGACGACACCCGGCGCACCGAACACCTTGTGCAGGCGCGGCGCCTTCACGAATTCCTTCACTGCAGCCTTGGTCCCGTTGATATGCAACTGCGTGAACAGGAAACTGAATTTCGCATCGTATGCATCGGCCAGCTTCTGCTTGATGTCGGCGGGCAGCGCCCACAGCTGCCGCTTGAACGGCCCGATTGCCTTCTTGCGCGTCTTGTAGAAAAACTGCTCATCGGTGTCGGTCGCCTTACGCTCGTCCTTCGCGTTCGCCAGCAGCCAGTCGTAGATCTCCGTCCGCAGTGCATGGGGCAGGTGATCGAACATCATGTTCTGAAAGTTCGTCGCGAGATGAATTTCGGCCGTCTCGGCTGCCGGGAACGAGTTGAACCGGCTGTCAGGCAGCGTGCTCGCGCCATGTTGCACGGCGCCCGCCAATCCGTAGGTCGCACGCGCGATTTCGCCAAGCTCACGCAGCGTGTCGATGTCCAGCGCGACATCGGCGATGCTTCCATCCGGCAGGACCGTGCCACCGTGACTGGTGCCGCTCTGTACGCTGATCTTGGACAGGCCGGCCATGCCGGGCGCCTGGTGCGCCAGCACGCGCTGGAAGCCCTGCATGAACGCATGCAGCTCCGCGGCGGTCGAATTCTCCGTGCCGACTTCACCGATCTCGCCACCGAGCGAGATGGTCACACCATCCGGCTCCGCCGCGCGCACGAACCGACAGATATCGACAGCCGTGTCGTAGTTCGGCGCCTGCTGCTCATCCAGCGTCGACTTGGACAGATCCACGAGCGTCGACGTGTCGACGTCGATGTTGTAGAAGCCCGCTGCGACAGCTTCCGTCACGAGCTGCTTCACCGAGTCGACTTCGAGAACGGGATCCACCGCAAACTTCTTGTGGTTGACCTGGAAGTGGTCACCCTGCACGAACACCGGACCGCGGAAGCCTTCACGCAGCGCGGCAGCGATGATCACCGCGACGTACTCGCTGGGGCGCTGCTCCGTGTACGCAATCTCCGAGCGGGCGATCTCGAGGATGAACGCGCCTGCCTCGAGCGCGTTGGCCGTGCGGAATATCGAGCGCATCGTGTCGTACGATGCCGCGCGGATGTTCATCGCGGGAACCGTGTACCCGCCGGTCTTCCCGGCACCACGTGCCAGGTAGAGGTCGTGAATCGAGGCCGGACGCACGCCGACATGCTGCCCGACTTCCCAGAGCAGCCAGCGGGCGTATTCCTGCTCCTCAGAACTGCCGAAGACCGCGGCGTTGACCACTGCATCCATGCGCTCGGTCGCTAGCAGTTCGGGATGCGTGACCGTCACGGACGTAGCCGCGACGGTAACGCAGTCTGACAGCAGGGCCGACGAGATGGCGGGAGCGGACATCAAGACCTCAGCAAGAGAAAGGGAACGGCGAGCTCGTGCACTGCGTGATCGGGCAGACCTGAAAGCTCCCTGACACCGTCACGAGACACAAGTGACCAGCAGCGGCAGCCCATCAGACGTTGCAGGCGGGATCCGGCTGCGCCAGCTGGTCGAAGCGAGCGCGATCGGCCTCGAAGCCGGGGCGACCGAAGATGCCGTACGTGAATTGCTTGCCCAGCTCCACACCCGGCTGGTCGTATGCATTGATGCCGTACAGCGCACCCGCGAAGGCCGTCGCAAACTCAAACAGCATGATCAGCTCACCGACGTGGGCCGCGTCGACACATGGAATCTGCAGCACACCGTTTGGCCGCCCGCTGCTGGCCAGCGCACCGGCGGTTGCACGACGTTCGGCATCGAGCAGGTCACCGATGGTGTTGCCACCGAGGTACGCGAGATCAGGGTAGTTCGCATGCAACGACGGGATCGTGATGTCGCGCCCCAACTGCTCGACCGCGATGAACGTGACGGTCTTGTCGTGCGGACCTTCCATGAAGTTCTGCACCTGCGCATGCTGATCGGTCGTACCCAGGGCCGGCAGCGGCGTCGGTCCCACGTTGCCGCCGCCAGGCAGCACCTTGCCAAGACTCTCGGCCCAGAGCTGCACGAACCAGTTTGCGACGTCGCGCAGCGCATCGGCGTACGGCATGAGCACATGAATGCTGCGACCGTTCACCTGGTCGTGCCCGTGCTGCAGCACCGCGAACACGCCGGCGGGATTCTTCGCCAGGGACTCATTCTCGCAGCGCGTGCGCATCGCTGCGGCGCCGGCACAGAGTGCATCGATGTCGATGCCGATGAACGCCGCCGGCGCGAGACCGACCGGCGTCAGCACACTGAAGCGTCCTCCCACGCTGGGCGGAATGTCGTACGTGACGATACCGTCGGTGCGAGCGATCGCGCGCAGCACGCCCTTCTCCGGATCGGTGATGAAACGAAGCACCGTCTTCGGCCACTCCGCGCCCAGCTGCTCGAGCATGGCACGCACGACGAGGTACTGCGACATGGTCTCGGCCGTGCCGCCGGACTTGGAGATCACCAGCACGCGCGCACGCTTCAGGTTCACGCGATCGAGCAGCGCGCCCATGGACACAGGGTCCACGTTGTCCATCACGTGCAGACGCGGCCAGCCGCCACGTGCCTTGCGATCCAGTTCGTTCCAGCGCGGCGGACAGAGTGCGCTGCGCAGCATGTTCGGCCCCAGCGCCGAGCCGCCAATGCCGCAGAGCACGACGTCATCGATCTCGTCGCGCGACGCCAGTGCATCGACCTTCAGCGCAGCGCGCACCGCCGCATCGTCGGGCAGCAGCGGGAAGCCGAGTGTGCCTGCCGCGCGACGCGCCTTCACGTCGGCGACGGCACCGGCGAATGCAGCGGCGGCCGTGACGAGCGAATCGGCGGGCAGGCCGCCGTGGCACGCCGGCCTCAGCATGTTGGTGAAATCGAAGCGAACGGACATGAGATCAGAAAATGCGGAGATGAACCAGCGGAATCGTGGAGACGGCTGTGCCGCGCAGCGCCATGGTCAGGTGTTCGATCTCGCGCCGATCATTCGACACGCACCGTCAGCCCGTCAAACGCAGGCGAAATCCCCGCAGGCAGCTCTGCCTCGAGATCGGCGTGGAAGTTCTCGTGCGTCAGGTGCGTGAGGTACGTGCGCCCGGCGCCCACCTGACGCGCGATACCCACGGCTTCGGGAATGCTCAGATGTGTGGGATGCGATGTGCGGAACAGCGCATTGAGCACCAGCACCTTCACCCCTTGCAGCAAGGCAATGCCCGACTCGGACACCGACTTCGCATCGGTGACATACCCGAGCGGCCCGATGCGGTACGCGGTGACTTCGAAGCGTCCATGGGGCACCGTGAACGGCTGAACGGTGAGGTCACCGATCGTCAGCGGTACGTCCGGTTCGACGATGAAGGTGTGCCCCTCGGGCTTGGCGGTCCCTGGCATCGGCCGCATCGACTCGTCGAAGACATAGCGGAACTTGTCGTGCAGGCTCTGCATGGTGGCGGCCGAACCGTACATCGGCAGCGGTGCATCGCGTCGCACGGAGATCGCGCGAATGTCATCCAGGCCGTGCGTATGGTCGGCATGATCATGCGTGAACAGCACGGCATCCACGCGATCGATGCTGTTTGCAATGAGCTGCAGTCGCAGCTCGGGTGGTGTGTCGAGCAGGAGGCGTGTACCGCCGGCCGACTCCACCACGGCACCGACCCGCGTGCGCTTGTCTCGCGGATCGGGCGATCGACAGACGGCACAGTAGCAACCAACCTGCGGCACGCCGAAACTCGTTCCGGTGCCGAGGAAGGTCAGTCTCACACCGTCTCCACGCGCAGGAAGTTCGTGGTGCCGGGCGTGTCGAAGGGCACGCCGGCGGTGACCACGATGTGATCGCCTGGATCAGCGAGATTGAGGCGACGGACCGCACCCAGTCCTTCGACGATCAGGTCGTCGTAATTGTCGTGCCGTGGCACGAGTACCGGCACCACGCCCCACACCAGCGCGAGCTGGCGATAGGTCTTCTCCAGGTCCGTGCAGGCCACGACCGCCACCGCGGGGCGCATGCTCGAGACGACGCGTGCGGTCGAACCGCTCTTCGTGAAGCAGACGATGGCCGGCGCATGCAACATCTTCACGGCGGCGCTGACGGCCGACGCGATCGCCTCCGCGACTTCATGCTTGTGTTCCGGCATGCGACGCTGCTCCTTGTTGGCCAGGTCCAGCTTGGAGCGCTGTTCGATCTCGATGATGATGCGCTGCATCGCCTCGACCGCGAGTCGCGGATACGCACCCGCCGCCGTTTCTGCCGACAGCATCACGGCGTCGGTGCCATCGAGGATGGCGTTCGCAACATCCGACGCCTCGGCGCGCGTCGGGCGCGGATGCGTGATCATCGACTCCAGCATCTGCGTGGCCGTGATCACCGGCCGCCCCATGCGATTGCAGAGGGCGATGATCTGCTTCTGCGCCACCGGGACCCGCTCGAACGGCAGTTCGACGCCAAGATCGCCACGGGCGACCATGATGGCGTCCGATGCCGCAACGATCGTCTCGATGTTGTTCAGTGCCACGTCCTTCTCGATCTTCGCGACGATCATCATGTCGCTCGGCACCAGGCCGCGCAGCTGCCACAGGTCCTCGGCACGGCGCACGAAGCTCAGCGCGATGAAGTCCAGCTCCTGCTCCACGGCGAATGCCACGTCGGCACGATCCTTCTCGGTGATCGACGGCGCGGAGACCGCAATACCGGGCAGGTTGATGCCCTTGTTGCTCTTCAACTCACCGCCGAAAACCACTTCGCAGCGAACGCGTTTGCCCATCACCTGGAGCACGCGCAGTTCCAGCAGGCCGTCGTTGATCAGGATGCGGCTGCCCGTCGTCACGTCGTGCGAGAGCTGCGTGTAGGTGACGGGAATGTCACCCGCGTCCTCCTCGCCTTCGTGCGCGAGGATGACCTCGCGGCCCGGCACGAGCTGCATGGTCTGCGACAGCATGCCGATGCGGATGCGCGGCCCTTGCAGGTCGCCGAGAATCGCGACCGGCTTGCCCATCTCTTTCGCCAGATCACGCACGATGGCAATGGTGGCAGCGTGCTGCTCGTGCGTGCCATGCGAGAAGTTGATGCGGGCCACGTTCAGGCCGGCTTCTATCAGGCTCCCGATGCTCTCGCGCGTGGCGGAGGCGGGACCAAGGGTGCAGACGATCTTCGTCTTCGGAGCGGTAACGGACACGGGATCGGCGTCGAATGGAAACGGCGCCGGTCACCGCCGGGCCGTGCGGACGCCGCCGACACGCCAACGCATCGGAGCACCCGCGTCGAACATAGCGGAACTAACCGTTCAATGCGGTCACGATGGGGTCACTGCAGACGACTCCGGGCGCAATCCGGCACCGAGACGTGCTGCCGCGGACGCCATCAACACCGGCAGCGCCACGATGACCGCGAGTAGCATCACGGGTGCGAGCTTCATGCTTACGGCAAGCGAGTGCATGAAGATGCCGAGTTCGCCTTGGAGTGCCGTCCACCCGAACAGCGTGAGCCAGGCTGTCACAGCGGCAACGCCGACCTGCACGGACACGCCTTTCCGGCGCGCACCGACGAGGCCCAGCACCAGCCCAATGACCGGCAAGGTCCACCATCCGATCACAAACTCGGCAGCGACGAACAGGATGACGGCAGCGAGAAAGAACATGGTAGGCATCAGGTCTGGATGGCTCGAACCGCGCTTCCCGGATGGAGGGCGCGGACCGCGGAGGCCTACGGGCGCAGCTCGAGGATGGACAGCAGACGGCTTTGTGCGAACGCGGCCTCGGACTCCGGCACGACCAGCGAATCCAGTTGGCCGGTTCGCCATTTCTCGAGGCGATCATCATAGCGACGGCTGGCCGGATTCCCGCTCTGGCCGCCCGGGTAGATCGCCCACGCCGTGCGGCTGTTTTTCGTGAGCTCCACGATCATGCGCCAGCTGGCCCCGTGCGTGCTGTTCGCACCGGACGCCGGCGCGATCGTGCCGTAGCCCGACGTGACGGCAAGGTGTTCGCGCGAGAAACCGGGAAGGTTTGCGAGGTGGCGCACATTGATGCCGCCCGTAAGACCCCACTCCCACGGCAGCCCGACCGGTCCAAGCGTCACCGTGAGCGAGTCGAACGCCGTCGCGAGTGCGTCGGCGAGCAGCGCGTCACGCGTCTCGGTGGTGCCGGCGGTGCGCCGGTCGTCCCACCAGATGCTGGTGGAGTCGCGCAGCAGCTCCAGGTACACATAGCTCGCCGGCACCGCGATCGGCGGCGTGCCTGGTGTGGCACGCAGCTCGTCCCAGGTGTTCGCGATGGCCCGCTTCATGGCGGCCTCGAACAGCACCGGCGCCTGCGCCGGCAGCGAGTAGCGGTAATCCCAGTCCCGCAACATTTTCGCGGCCGTGCCAAGCGATGCATTGCCGCTGCGCTCCGCCGCACGCACGAAGTATGGCGCGATCATGCGTGCACGCACGTTGAGCGGGTCCATCTGCATCTGTCGCACGCGTTCGGGCGTGACCTTGTCGTCGGCGCGCAGGATCTCGTTGATGCGCAGCGCGCGCCACGGATCAGGCCAGTTGCTGCCGATGTAGCGTGATACGACACGTGGGTCAAACGGCTGCTGGTTGGCGCTGACGATGAATCCCTGCGCCGGATTCATCACCTGCGGCATGTCGTCGACCGGCAGCATGCCGATCCAGTCGCTCGCACGCGTACGACCGTCACGCACGTACGACCCTTCCTCGCCATTCCGTCGCATCGGGTACTCGCCAAGCGAGCGCAGCGCGATGGTGCCATTGCGGTCGGCGACGAGCATGTTTTGCGTGGGTGCCTTGTACGGCAGCATCGCCTGCTGCCAGTCCTGCACATTCCTCGCGCGTGTCGCAGCGACAAATCCATCGAGTTCATTCGATGCGTCGTGTGCAGTCCAGCGGAAGCTCAACAGGCGGCCGTTCTCGTTGGTCGTCGGCCCGCGGTGCGTGTAGTAGACCGTGTCCACGCCGACCTGCCGGCCGGCCGGGTTGTGGAAGGTCTCGATGCGTGGCACGAGCTGCTGCCATGCACCGTCGAGACGGTACTTCGTTGGTAATGTCGGGTTGTCGACCTCCTCGAGGAAGTAGTCGGCGACATCACCGCCGGTGTTCGTGAACGTCCACGCCACATCCTTGTTGAAGCCGATCACGATCGTCGGCGACCCGGGGAAGGTGACGCCGTAGACGTCGAGCGAATCCTTCACGACGAGGTGCGCCTCGTACCAGATCGACGGCAGCGACAGGTCGAGATGCGGATCGCCCGACAGCAGCGCACCACCGCTGGCCGTACGCGTCGGCGCGATCGCCCAGTTGTTGCTGCCCAAGGCATCGCCGGTCTGCTCGGCACCGGGCATGGCGAGCGCGGTGTGTTCGAGCACGCTGGCGGCGCTGGCGGGTGCAAGCAGCGATGTGTCCGGCGCACCGGGTGCGGGAATCGCAACCCATTCCTCGCGAGGCGCCGTGCGTCCCGGCACCGGCTGAATGGGCTCCTGAATCGGTGCGTTGCGCGGGAAGAGCGCGTTCGCGGCATCGCGGCCCACGAGGGCGGCGACGCGTGTGCGACGCAGGTCGTCAGGGTTGTACGCCAGCGTCAGTGCCATGCGCATCAGCAGGTACACCGAGTAGCGCGGCTCCCAATGCGCCATCGGCGTCGCGCCAAGCAGCTTGTACTCGATGGGCGTACTGGCCGGTGTCATGGTCGCGCGGTAGGCATTCACGCCATCGGCGAACGCCTGCATGGCCCGACGTCCTTCGCTGGTGGTATCGAGCGCCGCCCACTTCCGCTCTGCGGCCCAGCCCAGGCCAAGTCGCCGCGCTTCCTTGTCGAGCGACAGCGCACGCGCGCCGACCAGTTCCGTCAGCGTGCCGGATGCGGCGCGATAGGTGAGCTCCATCTGGAAGTAGCGGTCACGCGCGATCGCGTAACCCAGCGCGCGATAGGCGTCACGCGTGTTCGACGCGTAGACGTGCGGCACACCGCGCGTGTCGAACAGCACACGCACATTCGCGCCCAGCGACGTGATCTGCTGCGCCTCGCTGCGGGGCAGGTCGGCGTACCGGACAGCAGCGGCGGCACCCTGCACCGGATCGAGCAGCGGTCCGAATGGCGGAATGCCGGCGCTGCCGACCCCCCGTGCGCAGATGAACACCGTGACAGCCAGCGTGACTGCGCTGCCGATGGTACCGACGAGACCCCGTGCCATTCCTGTCCGTGGCTGAAAGCGTTGGAGGCTGCCCGCACTGCGCAGACAGCCTCCGAGTCATCATGAAACGACGAGCACGTGCACCATCGCGAGCTACACCGCTGCCACAGTCTCCCGACCCAGCGAACGCAGCTTGTTCGAAAGGCCGGAGAGCAGCGTGTCGAACGACTTCTGGAAGCTCGCGAGCCCTTCGATCAGCAGCTTGTCCGTGACCGACGACATGCTGATTCCTTCGCTGGCGAGCGCCTGCAGCAGCTCGCGCGCCTCGTCGACACCCTTGTCCACCGTGCGGACGACGTCACCATGATCCTGGAATGCCGTGATCACATTTGGCGGCATCGTGTTCACCGTGTCGGGTCCCACCAGCTGCTCCACGTACATCACATCGCGATACGACGGGTTCTTGGTGCTGGTGCTGGCCCAGAGCGGACGCTGCACATGCGCGGCACGCGCACGAAGCTTGTCCCATCGCTCGCCGGCAAACTGACGCTGGAAGAGCGCGTAAGCCAGCTTCGCATTCGCGATCGCGGCCTTGCCTTTCAGTGCACCGAGACGCGATCGCGATGCGTCGTCGGCCTCGGCAATCATCGCATCGAGTCGGGCATCCACCTCGCTGTCGACGCGGCTGATGAAGAAGCTGGCGACACTGCCGACGCGATGCAGGTCCCCGCCCGTCTTCACGCGATCCTCGAGACCGGCGAGATACGCTTCGGCGACGCGTCCATACGCCTCGACCGAGAAAAGCAGCGTGACGTTCACGTTCAGGCCGTCGGCAATGAGGCGGCGCAGCGCTTTCGAGCCTTCATCGGTGCCCGGAACCTTGATCATGACATTCGGACGGTTCACGAGCTTCCAGAGGCGGTGCGCCTCCTCGACCGTGGCGTCAGCGTCATTCGCGACATTGGGCGACACCTCGATGGAGACGTAGCCGCCGGTGCCGCCGGACTGCTCATACACGCTGCGGAACTGATCGCATGCCGTACGGACGTCGTCACTCTCGATCAGTTCGAACAGCTGCCAGGGCGTAAGGCCGTCGGGAGCGGATGCGAGCTGTGCGTCGTACGCCGTGCCGGTCGCGAGCGCCTTCTCAAAGATGGTGGGATTGGACGTCATGCCGGTGAGGGCATCGTCGGCGATCTGGCGCGTGAGCGCGCCGTCGGACAGGATGGTCCGATCGATATAGTCGAGCCAGACGCTCTGACCTGCAGCGTGCAGCTTGTGCAGTCGGGAATGCGGCATGAGCGGAGGGTGCAGCGGGAATGCGATGACCTGCCAGGACGGGGAAGCTAGCGGCGGGTCAGGATCCAAGGCACTCGCCACGGCGCGGCATCCCAACTGCGCATCGCACGCATCGCCGTTCAGACGTATCCGGATGTAAAAAAACGAGCGCCTCGCGATGTCTCGCGGGCGCCCGTTTCGGCCTGCCGTCGTACCCTGCGTCTTCGCGTCACGCACGCCGGCGCTGCGCTGACCGTCGACACGAGTGCGCTGCCTGCCCGCGGAGCGACAGGCGCGCAGCAAAACGTCTGTTTACTGCGCGATCGTGAACGGCGCTGAAAACTCGCTCTTGCCCCAGCTCATGCGCAGGGTGCCGCCGGTGGCGTTGGCGGCAGCCGGCTCGAGCGCGATGACGAACGCATCACGCGTCTCGCTCAGCGTCTTCGCGGTCATGGCGACGCGGCCCAGATCCATCTCCTTCTTGTATTCCGTGCCCCACTGGCCCGTCTGCTTGTTGACGATCAGCTGCATGCCGGCCGACGGGCTCCAGATGGAATACAGCGTGTAGCTGCCCTTCGGGATGGTCACGGAGCCAATGCGGAGCTCCACATCGGTGACGAGCGACGTCGCCGCATTGGCGCCCGTGCGCCACACTTCGGCAGTCGGGATGAGTGTGCCCTCCACGACCCGGCCCCGTGCGAAGGGCTGGCCGTAGTCGACGGTGACCTTGAGCGGCGTGGCACCGCGAACACCGGTGCTGATCGAGAGCACGGCCGTCGCGCGCGGCGAGGCGGCGATGGACAGCTTGCCAGCCGGCGGCGCGGCCATGGTCATGCCCTGGGCCATTGCAGCGGTGGCGGAGACCAGGAGGGCAGCAGAGAGGACAACAAAACGGCGCATGTGCGGAGTCGTCTGAAGGTGAAAAAGGCCACGCGGTGCGCGGCAACCAGCAGTGGAACCGGAAAGCTACCCAGTAGTTCCACGGCGCGTCCCCTGTGAATCATCACCGGGTCTCGCCACATTCGCGAGGTGAACTCCCAGACGTTGTTTCTCGTCGCGCTCGTGAGCCTGCAGGGATGTGCCGCCCTGCTGCTCGTCATACGTCTGCTGCCGGGACGCACCCGTCGCCCACCGATCGAGCCGCTGCCGGGTGCGCAGCATGCGGGTAGGGTCACCGTGGTAGTCACGAGTCTCGACGAGGTTCACCGCATCGGCCCCTGCCTGGACGGGCTCCGCGCGCAGGGTCCGGCCATGCTGGAGGCGTTGATCGTGGACAGCCGATCGACTGATGGCACATGGGAACTGATTCAGGCCGCTGCAGCGCTGGACGCGCGAATACGGCCCATGCACGACGATCCGCTGCCCCCGGAATGGGTGGGGAAAGTGTGGGCGCTGGAGCATGGGCTGCGTCATGCGCGTGGCGAGTGGGTGCTGGGCATCGACGCGGACACCACGCCGCAACCGGGGCTCGTGGCCGCCGCCGTGAATGCCGCGGAGGCCATGGGGTACGACGCCGTGAGCTTCGCGCCGCGCTTCGACGAGATGACCGTGGCGGAACAGTGGTTGCAGCCCGCGATGCTCGTCACGCTGGTATACCGTTTCGGAGCGGCCGGTGAGCGCGCGCCGGCGCCGGACCGGGTGATGGCGAATGGACAGTGCTTCCTCGCACGACGGAGCACCCTGCTCGCCAACGGCGGCTACAGCAGTGCGCGGCGCAGCTGGTGCGACGACGTCACGCTGGCGCGGCACATGGCACGCAATGGCGCACGCGTCGGCTTCCTCGATGGCGCGAAGATCATCAGCGTTCGCGCGTACAGCGGCATTGGGCAGATGTGGCGCGAATGGGGACGCTCCATCGACCTGAAGGACGGGACGACGCCATTCACGCAGTTCCTGGATGTCTGCTTCGTGCTGCTGACGCAGTTCGTGCCGCTGCCGGCCGTGGTGCTCGCCGGACTTGTCCACCTGCCCGACTGGCGGGCGGGCGGCGCAGCGGCGGCATGGGTCTGGGTCAACGTGGCGCTGGTGCTCGTGCGCGTGATGCTGACGTTCGGACTGACCGGCTCGTACGCCGATCGCCACTGGACGTTCTGGCTCTCGTTCACTGCCGATCCCGTGGCGGCGGTGCGCATCGTGCTCTCGTCGTTGAAGAGGCCGCGACAGTGGCGCACCCGGGCATATGATCAGGATACCGTGGTCGCGTGACGACGAGGCGCACGAGGCAGCGCGGAATGGACACCTCGATGATGGCCACGCGCGGGAAAGCAGCTAACGTTCGGCATGCTTGAATTCATCGATCGCCGCGCTTTTCTGGTCCGCGCCATCGCCGTCACGGGCGCCGGCCTTCTTGCAACCCGCGAACTGGGCGCACTGCCGCCGGCCACGCGCGTCACGGTCTACAAGGACCCGCAGTGCGGCTGCTGCAAGGCATGGAACACGGCGATGACGAAAGCCGGCTTCGCGATCGACGTGCGGGACACGGCCGACCTGTCGTCGGTGAAGACGTCACTCGGTGTGCCGGAGTCGCTGGCGTCCTGTCATACCGGTGTGGCGGGCGGCTACCTGTTCGAGGGTCATGTGCCGCCGGATCTCGTGCAGAAGGTGCTGCGCGAGCGGCCGGCGCTCGTCGGGTTGTTCGTGCCCGGCATGCCGGCTGGCGCACCAGGGATGGAAGGCCCCAGTCCCGAGAGCTTCCAGATCATTGCCGTGAGCCGTGACGGTCGTCAGTACGTCTACGCATCGCGCGCGGGCAAGGCACAGGCCTGATTGTTGAGGTGTGGCGAGTCGCGGCGATCGCAGGTAACGCGGATCGGCGCGACGTCCGATGGCGGCGTCAGCATGGCGCCGACGGAACTCGGCAGCTGGATCAGATCGCGGCGCGGACGTCACACGAGCGGACAGGCAAGCCGCGGACAACGTCTCGCGAGGCTGTGCGTTAACTCCTGCGGCAGGAACGCCTTACCGCGGCGCACTGGGCGGCGGGCCACGCGCGACGTCGACCTGCGTCGTGCGCGGAAGTCACCGCCCCCATTGCACGTTGGCGGTTCAGGGTGGAGAATCGTCGTGCATCCCAACCCAAAATTCCCAGATGTGGCCACACGACGAACTCAGTGACGAGAGCACAGACGTCCGCCTCACTTTCGGGCGACGGTACGGCTGGCACCTGCGCGAGGCAGCGGACACGCTGTTCAACACCGATGGCGACCATGGCCGGCTGGCCGCGCTCTGGGTACAGCAGATGCTGCATCGCGGCGAGCTGTATCAGGACTGTGATTCCGACCGGGTGCTGCTGCGATTGACGATCGGGCCGTGGGCCTTCGATTTCGACATCTACTGGGACCGGGCCGGAGGCGCGCTGCCGGTTCGCGCGGGCCTTCCGGACACCTTGTTCCGCGATTGCTTCGCCATCACGGCGACCGACTTCGCGGAAGAGGAGTTGGCCGTGCTCCGTGCCGCGGTCGCTTCCTCGGGTGCTGATCTCACCGACACGCTGATCCCGCAGTTCGCGCGCTTCGACGACTAGCGACGCAATATCTACTGCTTCACGTTCACCCGGTGTGCGTCGGTGCCTGCAGGCCGGCGACGCCGAGTGTGACTTCGCCGCTGCCGAGGTAGCGCGTGACGTAATCTGCAATGGCCGACTCGAGCGTCGACCACTGCACCGGACATCCGGCGGCCGCGAGGCGCGTCATGCTGGCCTGCGTGAAATACTGGTACCGGTCGCGGATCGACTCGGGCATGGGCACGTAGCGGATCTGCGGCGCGCGCTGCATGGCACTGAAGACCGCGTGCGCCAGCGCGTTCCAGCTGCGCGCCTGACCGGTGCCGAGGTTGAACAGCCCGTGCACGTGCGGCGTGGCGACGAGCCATGCGATCACCGCCGTCACATCCTTCACGTACACGAAGTCGCGCTGCTGCTCGCCATCGGCGAACCCGTCGCGATGTGACTGGAACAGCTGCAGCTCGCCGGTCGCGATGACCTGGCGATGCGCCTTGCAGACGACGCTCATCATGTCACCCTTGTGGTACTCGTTCGGGCCGAAGACGTTGAAGAACTTCAGCCCGACGACCTGCTGCAGCAGGCCGGTGCGCGCGGCATGCAGGTCAAACAGGTGCTTGCTGAAGCCGTACATGTTCAACGGCACCAGCGACTCGAGGCGCGCCGGATCGTCATCGAATCCGTCAGCGCCTTCGCCATAGGTGGCTGCGCTGCTGGCATAGATGAATCGCGCGCGACGCTGGAGCGCCCAGTCGCAGAGCTCGCGCGTGTACCGCAGGTTGTTCGCCAGCAGGTAATCGGCGTCGCGCTCCGTGGTGGCCGAACAGGCGCCCATGTGGATCACCGTATCGGCCTGGTATGCGCCCGGGTTGCGGCGCAACGTCGCGATGAAATCGTCCTTGTGCAGCGCATCGGTGATCCGCAGTCCCACGAGGTTCTTCCACTTGTCGCCGGAACGCAGCGCGTCGACGCTGATGATGTCGTCGTAGCCAAGCTGGTTCAGCTGCCAGATGGTGGCACTGCCGATGAAGCCGGCGCCTCCAGTGACGATCAGGCGGTGACGGGGCACGAGACGATACGGGTTGAGGAAACTGAAGCGAACGAGCAGCTTCGCCCAAATCTACCGAGCGAGCGGACGGATCGGCGAGCAACCATTACGGGTTGCCGCGTCTCTCACCGGACGACTCTCACGCCGTTGAACTCACACCTCGCACAACATGCCCAGCTTCCGAAACAGCACGCTCGGCTGGTGTCTGTCGTCATTCGCGCTGTGCCTGCCCGCCGCCGTGGTGCGCGCCCAGACCGTTCCGCCGACACCCCCGCCGGCGGATACCAGCCACGGTCGATCAGACGCGATCCGGGCCTTTCTCGACTGCCAGGGCGAGACGAGCCTCGGCTGCTCGAGCGAATTCTTCGTGCTCGAACTTCCCTACGTCACATGGACGCGCGACCGGCTCTTTGCGGATGTGCAGTTTCTCGTGACGACAATCAGGACCGGCAGTGGCGCCTTTCAGTACACCGTCACCGCACTGGGCCGCGGTCGCTTTGCTGGCCGCGCCGACACGGCCGTCGTGAACACGCTGCCCAACGAGTCGGAAGACGGGGTGCGACGGAAGCTCTCGGGAAACGTTGCCCTCCTGCTCGTGCCGTACGTGCGCACCACGTCGGCCGCACCGCGGCTGCGGCTCGTGTACGACGCGCCGGCGAATGGCAAGCAGGCCACGCCGACATCGGTGAAGGATCCCTGGAATTTCTTCGTGTTGCAGTTGCAGGGAAACGGGTTTCTGCAGACCGAGTCACGGCAGACCTTCGCCAACATGAGTGCCGACATTCGTGTGCGGCGGATCACCGAGCAGAACGCGCTCCGCTTTGGCTGGAATCAGAGTGTGCGCTACAACCGATTCGAAATCAATGACACGACGGCCGTCACGAATACAATCCGCAACGGCGCATTCTTCGCGCGTGTCGTGAAAGCACTTGGACCACGGCTCTCGGCCGGAGTACTCACGTCGCTTGGCTACAGCGAATTCACGAACACGGAGCTCTTCTGGAGTGCCGCACCGGTGATCGAATACAACCTTTTCCCGTGGAAGCAGGCCACGAGTCGCCAGGTCGCGATTTCCTATGGTGTGGGGCCTCGCCATTACCGGTGGAAGGAGCCAACGATCTTCGGCCGCGCCAATGAGTGGCGCATGCAACAGGAACTCGTCATCGGCAGCGATGTCCGACAGAGTTGGGGTAGTGTCAACGCGAGCGCGCGCTATTCGAGCTACATCCCCGAGCTGAAGGCGTGGAACCTGAGCCTGAACGGGCAGACGAACCTGAATGTGGTGAAGGGACTCTCGTTCAATGTCGGCGGTGGCGCCTCGCTGATCCGCGACCAGATCTTCCTCGCGGCACGGGGGCAGACACCGGAACAGATATTGACGCAGCGGCGCGCGCTGGCCAGCAACTACAACGTTTTCGTGTTCGCAGGCCTGTCGTACAGTTTCGGCTCCATTTACAACAGCGTGGTGAATCCGCGGCTGGATTTCTTCAACATCGGTGGCCGCCGGTGACGCCTCGCGTCGACCGTCAGCGCAGCATTGACGCGAGCCGCGCGATCCACTCCGCCTCGAGGTCGGCCATGCGTGCGCCGCGGCCGCGACCCGGCGCGGAGTTGAGCAGCCCCTGCGCGCTGGGGTGCGGCAGCGCATGCACGACCAGCGGCTGCGCCAGCAGCTGCACGACGCTCGCGGCGACCTTGCCCAGGCAGCAGATGCGGTCGGCGCCGCGGCGCGCCGCCGTGTCGATGTCGCGGGCCAGCCGCGCGAGGTTCGCGGGACTCTGGCGTTCCGTGCGTGTGGGCGCGCGAAACCGCTCGCCGTCGTCGGTCGGGCAGCGGTCGTAGGCGTTCGTCAGCAGCACCTGCGTGACGATTGGTCGCACACCGGCACCAATCAGCGATCGCCCGTCCCATGGCACGCCGGTCGGATCACCGACGAACGTCACCAGACCCGCCGCCGCGAGTGCCGCGTACAGTGGCCTGCCGGCACGGTCACCGAAGAACGGAATGCCCGATTGGTCGGCGCCGCGCGGACCGGGTGCCTCGCCGATGAGGATCGCGCGAATGGGCGCCTGCGGATCGAGCGGCATCAGCGGCGCGACGGAAGCGCCGCTGATGCGCCCCGCCACAGGCTCCGGTCGCGCACGCGTCGGCACTCAGATCACGTTGCGCTTGAGCGCGACGTTGCCGTTGGTGGACCGCACGACAATCGTGCGTCCACCGGCACCGAGCGTCGCGCGCAGCTGGTTGGGGCGGATGCTGCCATTGATCGTGAGCGGAAAGTCGCTCACCACGC
>JACMPK010000074.1 GCA_014377535.1 Gemmatimonadaceae bacterium | reverse complement strand
GCGATACTTCTTTGCCGCATGCGCCGCAACCGCCAGTCCGGCCTCGACGTCGGGATCGAACGGCGTCAGCAGGATGCCCTGCGCGGTCTCGATGGCCAGCACCCGGTCGCCCGCTTCGAGGTGCAGACGGTCGGCCATGTCCTTGGGGATGGTCGCACCGATCGACCCTCCCACCTGGCGCAATGTCAGTTCTCGGACCATCGGTTGCTCCGCGTCGTCGGGAATCACTCCCATACTTATCCTGCCACATCAACGTAGCATGAAAATGCTACCGAGGCAATGACGCCCTCACCTGCAGTGAGGGTCGGCGCGCCAGGGCACGCCAACCCTCACGAGTTCTCCTCGCAACGCGACGGCGTCCGCTGACGGACCGTCAGCGCGCCGACATCGAGCGCGACCTCAAAACGGTTATACCAACACACCTCCCAGTCCTGCTGTCCATGGAATGTGAAGTTTTCCCAGGCGCTGGCGGTGGATTCGCCGTTCCCGGCGCGGGAGTTCATTGCGAAGAAGGATGCGGTGACGCTGGCGACGGATATTTTGGCGCTGGATCAGGAAGCATTCAGCGCGGCGTTCCGGAAGTCGCCGATGAAGCGGGCGAAGCTGGCGGGGCTGCGGCGGAATGCGGCGGTGGTGCTTGGCAACTTGGACACTCTCACCTAGCCACCTCACGGCACCGCGTCTACGGCTTCGCCCGGCCCGTGGCTTTACGAGCGGTGAGTTCTCCAGGTGATACCGCACCACGGATTGGCAAGAATGACTGACGGCACGAGGTCGCCGTCACCGGCCGCCGCCGCTTCGAGGGCGGAGAGTGCGCCGCTGGTGTCGCCGAGCACGAGGCGGGAACTCAGCCTGCCGTACCAGACGCCGCGCACGTCGTACTTCCTTCTCGGCGGCGGCCCACTCATACAGCTCGAAGCGGATCGCTGCCTGCGCGAGGTGTGCATCCGGGTTGAGCGGATCGAGGGCCAGGGCGCGCGCAGCAGCCACGCGTGCGGTGGGGAGCACCTCACGCATGTGACGCGCGAGGTAGAAGGGGCTTGCCATGAGCGCGATAGCCTTCCCGGCCCACGCGCGCGCAAACGACGAATCCGCCCGGATCGCTGCGTCAAAGTAGCGGTCCGCATCGGCGAAGACGGGACCGCGATTACGGGACACCTGCATGCCGCGCAGATACTGCTCGTACGCCTCCGGATTGCTGGTGCCTGCGCTCAGCGAGGTGTTGCCGAGCCGCAACTGGAGCTGCCCGGCAATCGCCTGCACAAGCAGTTCCTGCATGCGGAACACGTCACGGGCATCCTGCTCGAACGTGTCCTGCCAGAGTATGCGCCCATCCTCCGCGTTGCTCAGTTCGGCCGTCACGCTGCAGCGCGGCGAGAGCGGCAGTCAACCGATCCGAGCCGTTCATGAGCGCAGAATGTACCACGTACCGCCACGGTGCACGGGTCGATGCTTGAGCAGCGTCCACACCTCTGCACACCGGCATCGGCCGAGGCCCCGAGGCGCGCCATGTGAGCGCGGGCGCCAATCCATCGGCGACGACTGCGGAGCACGGAGGATCCGCCAGCCCGAGGCAAGAACGAAGGCCACACGGGTTGTCCGAGTCAGCGCGCAGCGCGTGTGTCCGTGGAACTGGAAGTTCTCGGTGGAGCTGGCGGAGGATTCCGTGCTGCGGGCGCGGAAGTTCAACGCGAGCAAAGACTCGCGGACGCTGGCGACTCCCTCAGTGGCGGAGGTGGCAACCCAAGGCTACACTATGTGTATACTCAATGGAGGCGCTAATGCGGACCAAAATCCGGAAGTGGGGCAACAGCCTCGGGGTGCGGATCCCGAGCGCGCTGGCCGAGGACGCGCGCCTGCATGAGGGCGCCGAAGTGGACGTGACCGTCCGGGAGGGCCAGCTGGTGATCGTCCCCGTGCTCTCGCTCGCCGAGCTGGTCGCCGGCATCACCGCCACCAACCTCCCCGCCATCGACGAGGATGACGCGCCACGTGGCGGCGAGCAGTGGTGACGCCGCCCGTCGTCGTGGAGTGGGTGCCGGACCGCGGTGACGTCGTCTGGCTCGAGTTCGATCCGCAGGCGGGCCGGGAGCAGGCGGGCCGCCGGCCGGCCGTGGTGCTCTCACCGGCGAGCTACAATGCTCCGACAGGCCGGGCGCTTTGCGTCCCGGTGACCACGAAGGCCAAAGGATACCCATTCGAAGTCGCGCTCCCGGCCGACTGCCCGGTTCAAGGCGTGGCATTCGCGGATCAGGTGAAATGTCTGGACTGGCGTGCCCGGCACGCCCAACACGCGGCGGTGCTGCCGGCGGCCGTCGTCGCGCAGGTCCTCGCCAGGACGCGCGCGCTGCTCGAATGACCGTGCGGCGGCAGCTGCACCGTGGCGCACGGCCCGAGTCAGGCTTTGGCAGGGTTCAGCGTACGCACGCCCGTCGTGAGAACGATCTCAAAACGGTTACACCGACACATCTCCCAGAGCGTCTGCTCATGGAATGTGAGGTTCTCGCAGGAGTTGGCAGAGGATTCGCCGTTTCACGCGCGAGACGTCGTGGCCGGGAAGGACGCGGTGACGTTGGCGCGGGACATCCTGGCGCTGGAGCAGGGCAGTTCAGCGAGGCGTTCCGGAAGTCGCCGATGAAGCGGGCGAAGCGGGCGGGGCTGCAGCGAAATGGGCGGTCGTGCTGAGCAACTCAGGCATTCGCGACGAGCAGCAGGCGCGGGAGCGCCCGGGAAGCCGCTGACGCAAAGGCTGTCAACCGTCAGCCGTCACAACCCGATCTTCTGCAACAGTTCCGGATACCGCGGGTGCGCGCGCAGCGCGTCACTGAAGAAGGGGGCGCGTGTCCAATACGGTCCGGTGTTGTCGCAGCGCTCGACCGACTCGATGGCGTACGCGATGGCCTCGTCAGTGCGGCCGAGCGAGTCTGCTGCAATCGACATGACGAACCGCGACACTTCCTCGGTCTGCGCCCGTGCCTGCAGTTCGGCGTACACCGCCTCGGCCAGCGCCTGCTCGCCACGCTGCGCATATGCTTTCGGCAAGCAGGCCAACACCCATGGACTGCGGCCGATCACCGCGAACGCCCGCCTCGCGGCTGCAAGCGCACCATCAGCGTCGCCGGCCCACGCCCGCACGCACACCCGAAGATAGTGTGGCAGGAAGGCAGTGGGCGCCAGGTCGCAGGCGCGCTCCACCTCCGCAACGGCGTCAGCAGACCGTCCGGTCGCCAGCAGCCCAAGGCTGTTGAGGCTCGCACAAAAGACGCTGCGCGGATCGTCGTGGACCGCACGCGCCAGCTCTCTCATGCCACGTTCGTCGTCGTGACGCACCAGCACCAGCCCATTCATGGCGTACAGCACACGGACCTCCGACAGGCGAGGCTGCAATGCCATCGCCCGTTCCCACCAGACAAAGGCAGCGTCGGGATCGTGATCGAGGGTGAGACTGACGTTCCCCAACGCGCCCATCACCGTGGCACTGTCGGGCGCGAGTTCCAGCGCTCGCGCGAGTGCCGCCTTTGCGAGCGGGCGCCCCTCGGCCACCGACATCAGACCGTAGGTCACGAAGTTGCGCAGCGTTTCGCCCAGCACGGCGTAGGCGTCGGCGTTCTGCGGGTCCAGTGCGATGGCGCGTTCGAGACAGGCGCGAGCCTCCAACAGACTGGCACCGCGCAGCGCCAGCAGGGCGCGTCCCTTCGCGACCAGCTCGAAGGCCTGCACTTCTGCAGTGGTCGCCTTGCCGACAGGCTGTGCGGGCCCCACGAACGTGACGCGCAGCTTCTCTGCAATCGCCGCCGCGATCTCGTCCTGCACCGCGAACACATCCACCAGTTCACGATCGAAGCGTTCCGACCAGAGGTGATAGCCATCGCGCACGGAGATCAGCTGCACAGCGAGTCGCATGCGATTGCCTGACCGACGCAGGCTGCCCTGCAGCACCGTGGCCACATTCAACGCGCGCCCGATCTCGGCCAGCGCGTCCTGCTTGCCGCGAAACGAGAAAGCCGATGCACGGGCGGCCACATGCAGCCCGTCAATCTGCACCAGCGCATCGAGAATGTCGTCGGCGATGCCGTCGGCGAAGTACTGATTGTCCGGATCAGCACTGAGATTCTCGAACGGCAGAATCGCGAGCGATTGTGCTGGAGTCGCGAGCGTTGCCGTGCTCGTCTCGCGCTCGTGCAGCGCGGTGATAAAGAGTGCCGCCGTCTCGTGTCGGTCCACCGCAACGCGTGCGAGCACCTGTTGCACCGCGCGCGCCACCGCGCGCGGCACGCCTTCGCGCAGCGCCGCCACATCGGTCGGTGTCTGCACGAACCGCTTGGCGATCACCGCCTGCATCGTCGGCCCGGTGAACGGCGGCTCGCCGACCAGCATCTCGTACAGCACGCATCCGAGCGAATACAGATCGCTGCGGCCGTCGACCTCTTCGCCGACCGCCTGCTCGGGGCTCATGTACGCCGGCGTGCCGACGCTCATGCCGACCTGCGTGAGCGTCTCGGCCGTCGTGTCGCTGATCGCCTTGCCGATGCCGAAGTCGGCCACCAGCACGTGGCCGTCCTGCAGCATGATGTTCTCGGGCTTGATGTCCCGGTGCACGATGCCGAGACGATGGGCATGGTCCAGCGCACCGGCCACCTCGCTCGCGATGCGCACGGCATCCGCAATCGGCAGCTGGCGTTGGGCGTCGAGCCGCTCGCGCAGCGACTGGTCCTGCACCACCGGCATCACGTAGAACAGCGTGCCGTCGGCGTCGCCGGAGTCGTAGAGCGGCAGGATGTGCGGGTGGCTCAGCTTCGCGGCGAGCTGGATCTCGCGCAGGAATCGTTCGCGACCGACGCTGGCGGCGACGTCGTCGCGGAGCACCTTGATGGCGACATCGCGATCGTGCTTGCGATCGTGCGCGAGGTAGACGGTGGCCATACCGCCAGCGCCGAGTTCGCGGCCGAGTCGGTAGCGGTCGGCCAGCGCAGTGGCGAAGCATTCGAGTGTACTCATTCGTTGCCTGTGTGGCTGCCGCCTGCCGATCGCCGCGCCGCATGCCGCAGCGCTTCGAGTTCACGACGCAGTGGCGCCCAATACACACGATCGGCGGTCATCTCGGTGGCCTGCTCGCTCGCCAGTGCATCAGCAATGTCGCCATCACCTCGCGCGGCGATGACTGCGGGGCGGAGTGAGCGCTCGGCATGCGCCGGATACTCGGCGACCGCCTCAGCCAGAAACTCGGGCGATCGCAACTCGGCCAGCCAGAAGTCGATCTGTTCGTCCAGCACGGCCGTGTCGCGCGCGGCGGCGTACGACGCGTCCACCAGACGCCGAAGCATCGGCCAGTCCTTGTCGCGCTGCGTCTTCTTGGCCTGTACCAGGTCGCTCAACGACATCAGATCCACGAGGAACTCTTCCGACGATGACGGACCAGCGAGCGCGATGGTCGTGCGACGGTCCCACAGGTCCGCGAACGGTGCTACGCCACGCATGAGGCTCATGATGTCGATGCGAAGCGGAGGCACGGGTCCGAGGTCGGCGTCGGGCGGGGCACTGAAGTGCACGGCATGGCCACGCCTCAGGTAGTGCGGTTCAAACGCCGGTACGGCGATGACGGTGGCCTGCAACGCCTGCAGCGCGTCGGTCAATCGCGGCAGTGCGTCGTCGGTGGCCAGCACGGCAAGGTCGACATCGCGACTATACTCGGCCGCGCCGTACAACACGCAGGCCTGGCCCCCCATCAACAGGGCGGGCACGTCGAACTGCCGGATCGTAGAAAGGACTCGAAGGATCTGGATCGGGATCACTGGTGCCTCCGAGGGCGTGGAACCACGTCGCCAGGCGGACGGTCTCCGTCCACCGTTGCTGCGGTGTGAGCCGCATCCAGTCGGCGGCTTCCTC
>JACMPK010000073.1 GCA_014377535.1 Gemmatimonadaceae bacterium | reverse complement strand
CTCATCACGAGTTCCTGCATCGCATCGGCCCAGCCCTCGATCGTGTCCGGGATCGTGAAGTGCTTTACCGGCAGGTCTTCGGCGCTGGCCCGCAGCGGGAACGGGGCGAGGCGCGACACATGGTGCTTCTGCACGCTGAAGCCCACACCTGTGCCGCTCAGCAGCAGCCAGAGCGCCTGACTGAACTTCCGCACGCTGTCGATGTGCCCGAACGTGCAGTTGTACATGCGCGCGTTGTTGACCTCGATCGCGTCGCCGCCGAACTGCATCGAGCGCATGCTCGGCAGTGCCTTGCGGTCGCGCACGGCCGTCTCGGCCGCCTCGATCATCTCGCCCAGCGTGCGATCGAGACCAAAGACTTCCTTGTCCAGCAACGCGGCGAACCGGGCGCGGTGCATGTCGAACACGCGCTTCGCCGCCTCGGGCCAGAGCTCGCGGCGACCCAGGTCCTCGCGGTAACGCGCGTACTTCGACATCGCGATGTAGTCGCTGATGCCGCTGACGCCATGCTTCGCGATCCGGGCCTCTGACTTCTTCGCGCGGTAGAGCACGTAGCCCTTCGCGACGTCGAAGTGGCCGGCGCCTGCAATCATCATCTCGACGATGTCCTGGATCTCCTCGACCGACGGCTTCACGCCGCGCGCGGCCCGCAGTTCCACCGTGTTGGTCACCATGCTGGCGATACGCATCGCCTCGGCGTGATCCATGAGGCTCAGGCCGTAGTGTGTCGCCTGGTTATCGCGATGCGGGTTGTCCACGCCTTTGTTGCGGGCTGCGTGGAACGCCAGCGCGATCGCGCGCACGATGCGCTCGGGATCCCACTGGGCGGATCGGCCATCGCGCTTGCGCACGGCCTTGTCAGCAGCCGACGTCATCTGCGACATCAGGTCCTCCGGATAAAGCACCGTCGTCATGTCTGTCCCCACGGGTGGTTGATACTGCCTGCTGCGTCTCTGCTGCCATCCCGCTGGCTGCCGTCGTACGGTCCTGGTTCCGGCCACCCGGCCCCACCCTTCGCCTACCCCTTCACGTCGAGCGTGCCACACACGGGGACACGACGTCGCCCGCAGCAGTGGATCACGCGCCTTGCTGCGAGCACCTGCACGACACGAATAAACGGGGCGGAAAACGACGGAGCGCGGTGCGGCTCGACAAACGGACAAGCACCAGCGCGGAGCAGGACACTACGGCCTCTCGTGAGTCCGCGCCAGCGTCCTGCAAACACTCAACGGCTCAACACTTTAGCGGTTCCCGGATCACATTCGTACTGTTTCTGTCCTCTCTCCGGTCGCGGATTCTGCTCCCATGCCGCTCTCGATCGCCGCATCACCATGAGGTGCAGCTGCCGTGCAAGCTGTTGTGGCACATGTGGTTAGGAACCTAATACCGCCCTCGCACCCAGCGGCGCACTTGCCTGTCCACATCGTCAACATCCGTCAACATGCGTGGACATTGCGCCGAAACACGTGATTCAGCACCCGCGGCGCTTCCGAATCAGCTGGCCATGCGTGCGTGTGACCAGGCAAGGGGCGCCAAACCAATTCAAACGGTTCGCGCACACGCTCCATCAGCCGACTCGGCCCGGGCTCTAACCATCGGTGAGGACCACCGCGTGGTACAACACGGAGCCGTCCCGGTGCGCCACGGCCAGCCGACGATAGGTCTCACCCGAGCGCGCGCTCTTCGCCCGCTCCTCCGCCGTCGTCTGGCGGACCACCCGGCCCGGCACGCCCAGCACCAGCGACTCCGGCGGGATCTCGACATCCTCCGCCACCAAGGCACCGGCGCCGACGATGCTGCCGCGCCCGATGCGACACCGGTTCAGCAGGATCGCCCCCATGCCCACCAGCACGTCGTCCTCGATGGTGCAGCCGTGCACGATCGCACGATGCCCGATGGTCACCCCGGAGCCGATGACTGTCGGCGATCCCGGATCGGCGTGCACGACACACAGGTCCTGCACGTTGGAGCGCGTGCCGATCGTGATCTGCTCGGTATCGCCGCGCAGCACCGCACCGCCCCAGACACTCACCTCCGCGCCCAGCATCACGGTGCCGCAGACTGACGCACGCGGATGCACGAACGCCGTGGCGTGGACCGCGGGCGGACCGCGGCGTGCCGGCGCCTCGCTCACGGCCGCGCCGCCGCGGCAGCGACGGTGCGGAACCACGCCTCCAACCCCTCCACGATCGCCAGCGCATACGCCTCCTGGAACTCCGGCGTCCGCAGGGCCGCCTCCTGCTCGGGCACGATCACGTACGCGCCTTCCACCAGCACGCTCGGTATCCAGGGATTGCGGACCACGGCAAGGTTGTCGAACCAGGTACCCTCGTCGTGCAAGCCCAGATTGACCAGCAGCCGCGACTGGATTGCCCGCGCGAGGCCGGCACCGGACGGCTGGAAGTAGTACGTCCCACTGCCGTTGTTCAGGTTCGGATTCACGCCATCGGGCTTGGCATTCAGGTGAATCGACACGAAGGCGTGTGCGTCGGCCCGACGCGCCATGATGGGCCGGTCACCAAGCGCCACCGGCGCGGCCGTGGTGCGTGTCATGATCGGCGTGGCCCCACGTTCCACGAGCAGGCGCTGCACCCGCTCGCCGATCGCCAGTGTCGCCACGCCCTCGTACAGGCCCGTGGGTCCCGTGGAGCCGATGGGAGGATGCCCTGGATCGACGGCTATCCGCAGCCCTGCCAGCGGACGCGCCGGATCCACGCGCGGTGTGCGGCGCAGGCGCAGCACGAACGCATCGCCACGCCAGAACGCGCGCCATCCGAACAACTCACGTTCCAGCTGCAGCGTGTACACGGCACGATCGTTCGCCTCGTTGGTCCACTGCAGGTCGCGCACGAGCGAATCGGCCCGCTGAAACCAGACGATGTCGGTGTTGCCGGTCACACCGTGCAGGGTGAGCCTGACCGTGCGCCCCTCGCTCTCGACGCGGTACGCGGGACGTGCGCTCATTGGCATCACCAGATCCACGAACCCGTCACCGGGCACCACGCGCACGTTGCTGACGACGCGCCGCGGCGCACTCGTCGACGACGAAAGATTGGTGACGGCGCCGGCGTCGACCCAGACGTCGAGTCCTGCGTCGAGCTCCACGCGCACGGCATCACCCTGCCGACCGGTGGCGCGCAACACGGTGCCGGGAATGATGAACCACTTGTAGGTGCCTCCCGCGACCGGGCGCGCGATCACGACCTCGTCGGAATCGGATGACGCGACGCCGACACGCACAAGGCCGAGCGAATCGCCGTCGGCGATGGCGGCGATGGGGCGTGTCACGGCGACGGTGTCACCAACCCCGAACACGGCGAGCGTCGCGCCGCACCGCATCAGTCGCGACGGCAGCTCACGCGAGGCAACCTCGCTTCCCTCGGCGGCCTGCAGCCGGATCGGTGTCGCGGGTTGCACGGCCGGTGGCATGGCGGCGGCACAGGCGCCGGGGCGCAGCTCGGCGCGGGCGCCGGCGGCCAGTCGCACGCTGACACGCACCGGCTCGTCCGCGCGCATGGCGAGTCCCGCGCGCGGCTGCACACTGGTCGTGTCGAAGTACGGCGCGCGCGACGCATCCACCGGCACTCGCTCGGCGGGCAGGCGGATCGGCAGCGAGAGTCGGCGCGGCTCGCCCGTTGGACGAGTCGCCAGTAGCTCGAACACCGGACGTGCGCGCGGTGGCATGGCAACCCACGCCAGGAATGCACCATTCGGATGCACCACCACGGGCGCACCATTGACGGTCAGCGTCGCGCCGCCGTCGTTCACCGTACCGAGCAGGAACGTGGAATCGCGCGCGGCGATGAGCGCGCCGGTCGATGGGTACTGGACCCTGATGGTCAGCGGACCGTCGGCGCGCGGGATCGCCGGCCAGGTTCGTCGCGTCGCAGCATCCGGGCTGGGCCGTGGCGCCGTGGCAGGACGGCTGGTGCAGGCCGTCGTTGCCAGCAGGGAGAGTGTGACACCCAGCGGGTGCAACGCGAAACCGGACCGAAGCAAGGCTCGTAGCATCTTCAAGAATAGCGGATCCGGTGGTCTCCGATTTGACCGCCTCATGCGCGTCGTCCTAGCTTGACTGTGTGCGTGACGCGTCCGGAGGGGGCGTGCTCGCGCGGGGCATGCCGGTTCACCCTCTTCACGCGTCGACTGTGCCAGTCATGAGCCACCCAACGCCGTCCGAGACGCCGATCCCACGCCCCGGCGTGCGGTTGCGTCTTGCCGGTCGGACGGACGTCGGCATCACGCGCGATCACAACGAGGACGCTTTCGCCTACCTGGACCTGAGCACCGGTTTGGCTGACGCGGAGGCGCGTGACGGCGTGATCGACGCAGGAGCTCGCGGCGTGATCATCGTCGTCGCCGACGGCATGGGCGGCGCGGCGGCCGGCGAAATCGCAAGCGAGATGGCCGTCGAAGCGGTGCTCGATACCTTCCGCGCACAGTGGATGAACGGTGTGTCGCGCGAAACGAACACCTTCGTCGAGACCCTCAGGGACGCCGCCGACACCGCGAACCACCGGATCTTCGCCTACGCCGGAGCCCATCCGCAACACGCCGGCATGGGCACGACCGCCACCATCGCCGGACTGCTCGGCAACTCGCTCTACCTCGCGCAGGTCGGCGACAGCCGCGCCTACATCGTGCGCGACGGCGTGGCATTGCAGATCACGAAGGATCAGTCGCTGATGCAGCAGCTGATCGAGGCCGGCGAGATGACGCCCGACCAGGCGGAGGTGAGTGAGCGCCGGAACATCATTCTGCAGGCGCTGGGTCCGGACAGCAGCGTGCGGCCGGATTTCACGCAGCAGCCGCTCGCCCGTGGCGACACGCTGGTGCTGTGCAGCGACGGCCTCACCACGCACCTCCGTGCGACCGACATCGCGCGCATCCTCGCGGCAAGCCTCGATCCGGACGACGCGTGCGACCAGCTCATCGCCGCGGCGAATGCCGAAGGCGGTCACGACAACATCACGGTGGTCGTGGTGCAGTTCGGCGGTGACGGCCTTCCGGAGCATGACGAACTGCAGCGCGAGATCAGGCATCAGGCCTACCCGCTGCCCGACAGCAGCGCTCCGGCGCTCGACCGGATGCGTGGACGCATGCGCAGCGGTGCGGTGCCTTCCGTGACACGCGCGCCGACGCCGATGACCGGCGTGCAGAGCGTCTCGCGCATCGACACCACAAGTACGGCGCCACCGCGCAATCCGGCGAAGGCGTATTTTTACACGACGCTGTTCGCGGTCGTCGTCGTGGTGGGATGGGCGATCTGGACGTTCGGAAAATTTTCTTCCGGCTGACGCAGCGTTGTCCGCCCGGCACCGCTGGCCAGTTCAAGATGACATCAAATGAGACGCAGGGATTTTCTGCTCACCGCGGGCGCCGGACTCGCGGGATTCGGCACCTACGCGCACTGGCTCGAACCATTCTGGATCGAGGTCTCTCGCCTCGACCTGGCCATTCCGCAGCTGCCGCACTCGCTGGACGGGCGCAGTCTGCTGCATCTGAGCGACCTGCACATCGGGCCCGTCAGGAACAGCTACCTGGAGCGCGTCTGGCGCACCGGCACGGCGCTGGCGCCCGACATCGTGATGTACACGGGCGACTGGGTGACGTTGAAGCACATCCGCCAGATCGACAAGCTCGAGGCGCACCTGCCGCAGGTACCGCGCGGACGGATGCTCACGCTCTCGGTGCTCGGCAACCACGACTACGGCGTGCGCTGGCGCGACATGGCAATGGCGAACGCAGTCATGGATCGACTGGGCGCGGCCGATATCCGCGTGCTACGCAACGAGGCGATGGATGTCGACGGGCTGTTCGTGGCCGGCATCGAGGACTACTGGTCGCCATTCGCGCGTCCGGAGCAGGCGCTGGCCAGCTGGCGCCGCGGCACGCCCTCACTGGTGCTCAACCACAACCCTGACGGGATGGACGACCGCGCACGGTGGAACGGTTACGATGGCTGGGTGCTCTCCGGGCACACGCATGGCGGGCAGTGTCGCTCACCCTTCCTGCCACCGCCGCTGCTTCCGGTGCGCAACCGGCGCTACACCTCGGGCGAGGTGGCCGTGGGAGACGGGCGTCGCGTCTACATCAGCCGCGGCGTGGGCTTCAACGTGCAGGTCCGCGTGAATGTCAGGCCTGAAATGACGCTCTTCACACTGCGACGCGCCTGAACGGCCGACGCCGGCGCGCCGCGGCAAGCAGCCTCCGGACGCGCCAGCTCAGCCCCGCTGCTCCGCCAGCCAGCGCGCGCCGGCCGCCTGCATGCAGGCATCGCCGCTCCACGCACAGAGCAGCGGCGCATCATCGCCGAACACGCCGGCGAGCCGCGGGTGACCGAACCAGATGATGAGCGCCTCGCGACCCGCGGCGCGCGCATCGGCGTAAAGCTGCATCACGCCCTCGCGCACCGCCGGCGCGACCTCCATTGAACCGCGCCCCTGCACCGGCTCGCCGAACGCCGTGATGACGACCGTGCCGCGGCTTGGCCCGTCGCCACGCTCGGCCACGCGGGTGTCGACGCTCAACTGGCGCAGCATGTTCAGCAGCGGCGCACGCGGCGTACGCAGGTCGCCATGCACGTCACCGTCGAACGAACAGAGCTCGACGGGGGCACGTATGCCCTTTGGCAGCGAACGCACCACCTGCAGCACACGATCCGCGAGTCCCGCGCACCAGAGCACGTCGGTGCCCGAGGGCCGACGATAATCGTTCGGCGGCGAGACCCACTGCGCCCACTTGAGCCGGCGACGGAGCGAAAGGCGCAGGCGATCGCGCTCGATGCGGCCCGTCGCAACGGCGTCCTCCAGCGCATGCACCGTCTTCGGCAGGTCGCCTGGCGCCAGCACCAGATCGCAGCCGGCGAGGATTGCACGCACCGCCGCCTCCCCTTCGTCAATGCCCTGCGTGACTGCCGCCATGTTGATCGAGTCGGCGACGATCAGGTTCTCGTATTCGCAACGCTGTCGCAGCACCCATGTCAAAATTTCGCGCGACAACGTCGCGGGCACACCGCTCGGATCGAGCGCCGTGTATGCCACGTGCGCGGTCATGATGGACCCCACGCCCGCGTCGATCGCCGATTTGAACGGCAGCAGGTCGTCCTGCATCAGCACCGAGTGCGGCGTGCCGACGACGGGCAGCGTGAAATGCGAGTCGTCAGTGGTGCGGCCATGCCCGGGAAAATGCTTCGCGCAGGCCAGCACACCCTCGCTCTGGCAGGCGTCGATCCACTCGGCCACGTAGTCGGACACTTCGCTGGGCCGCGCGCCGAAGGAGCGGGTGTTCACCACCGGATTCCCGGGCTCGACATCCAGGTCGCCCACGGGTGCGTAATTCCAGTTCACGCCCATCGTGCGCGCCTCACGCGCAGTGTGACGAGCGGCGCGTCGCACGGCGTCGCGATCCCGCAGCGCTGCGATGGCAGCGGCAGGCGGCAGCCCCGTGGACCCATCAAACTGCTGACCTGCGCCGCGCTCCATGTCGGCCCCGATCAGCAGGGGTGTTCTGGTGCGCTGTTGCAGGTCGCGTGTCAGGGCGCGCACGGCGTCGGCCGTGCCACCGTAGAGCGTGAAGCCGCCGACACCAAGCTTGAGCGCGGCATCGATGTGCGGGCGCGCATCGCCAAAGCCGCGCGCTGCGTCCCATCGAATGGCCGCAATGCACAGCGCCGCGGCGTCGCTCATGCGGCGCCCGCCGTTCTGCGGTGGTGGATCGTCATGCGTGCGCCGGTCTGGACCTGGCGGAGTCGGCGACATGTAGGTCCGGTAGGCCGTTCATGGCAGCGTGCGCGTTCCGAGAATACGTGGACCCGCGGCACCCGTCGCCGCCGGCACGTTGCCCGGAAGGCCACGCACATGTTGAAGCGCAATGAAGGCGAAGGCGACCGCTTCCTTTGCCTCTCCATCGAAAAACAGCTCGTCGAAGGTACGCACCGTGCGCAATGGCAGGGCTGACCTGATCATCGCAATCAGGGTCGGGTTTCGCGCGCCCCCTCCCGAGAGCACCACATCGGACACGCCTGCCGGCACGAAACGATCGTAACCCAGCGCCATGGTGCGGGCGGTGAGCGCGGTCGCCGTGGCAACGATGTCCTCGTCGCGAGCGAAGCCGGTCGATGCGCGGCAGGCGGCGATCAGTGCCGTCACGAACGCCGCGTCATACTTCTCACGGCCCGTGCTCTTCGGCGGCTGCCGCGCATACCACTCGTCGTCGAGCAGCAGCGCCAGCACATCCTCGAGCGGCCGACCAACCGCTGCCATCGCGCCGTTCGCGTCGTAATGGCGCGACGGGTCGAGAGCGGTGACCACCCGGTCGATCACGCCGCAGCCAGGCCCCGTGTCGAACGCGGCGGGCGGAAGTGCGACGCCGAGTGGCGGGACGACCGTGACGTTGCCGATGCCGCCCAGGTTCTGGAGCGCACGCCAACCGTCTGCGGCCGCGAACAGGTGCACGTCGGCCAGGGAGACCAATGGTGCACCCTGCCCGTGAGCCGCCACGTCGCGGCTGCGGAAGTCGTGGACGACGCGTGTGTGCAGCCGTTCCGCGATGACTGACGCATCACCGATCTGCCAGGTGGAATGCCCTGGCTCGTGCCAGAGCGTCTGCCCGTGCGATGCGACTGCAGCGACGTCGGCGGCCGCGAGTCCCGCACGCTGCATCACCAATGCTGCCGCATCGGCGAGCCAGTGACCCAGATCCACGTTCAGCCGGCAGAACTCGCGCGCAGTGCCGCCCGCCATCGCGTCGGCCAGTCGCGTGCGCTGTTCGTTGCTGTATGCAACTGACGCGAAGGCGAGTAGCTCGGGCCGGTCACCGCCGGTGCCGGTGCGATGAAAGCGCACGGCGGCCGCCGCGGTGCCGTCGAGCGACGTCCCGGACATGAGGCCGATGAAGATCGGAGACGCGCCCAGCGGCGCGTCGGGCGACGGTGTGTCGATCATCAGCGCGGCTCGCCCGGTTGCAGTTGGGCCAGTGCAGCCGGCGACTGCTGCAGCACGCGCCGGATCACGCCACGCGATGCGTCGAGCGCCATGTCGGCCGTGGCGGCATCCACATCCAGCATGTGCATCACGATCGCGCGCTTCACGAGGCCGTCGGCACGCTGCAGCAGTGCGCGCGCCGCGTCACGCGATAACTCGCACACCTCGGCCACGATCCGTTCGCTGCGGTCCACCAGTTTCGCATTGGTGGCGCGCAGGTCGACCATCAGGTTGCCGAACGTCTTGCCCACACGGATCATGGCGCCGGTGCTGATGATGTTCAGCGCCAGCTTGGTCGCGGTGCCGGATTTCATGCGCGTGGAGCCCGTGACGACCTCGGGGCCCACGATGATGACGATCGGGATGTCGATGATGCCGGACGTCGCGGGTGGTAATGGCGTGCACGCGATCATCGCGGTCGTGGCGCCAACCTCTTTCGCGCGCTGCAGCGCCCCGTGCACGTACGGTGTCGTGCCGCTGGCCGCGATGCCCACGACGAAGTCGCACGCGCTGATGTTCACGGTATCGAGGTCGCGTGCACCGCCGGCCGCGCTGTCCTCGGCGCCTTCCTGCGCCCGCAACAGCGCGGCGGGGCCTCCGGCGATGATCCCCACGACCAGTCCGACGTCGGCGCCAAAGGTGGGTGGAATCTCGCTTGCATCCAGCACACCGAGTCGACCCGACGTGCCGGCACCAGCGTAGATGATTCGCCCCCCGCTGCGCAGCGCCTGCTCTCCCGCATCCACGGCTTTCGCAAGCGCCTCCCGCTGCGCGGCGACCGCAGGGGCGACCAGCGCATCCTCGGCCGCGATGATATCCACGATCTCGAGCGGCGACGCGAGGTCGATGGACATCGAGCGTGGGTTCCGCTGCTCGGTGATGCGCGGGTCTGGGAACGCGGGTCGGTCGTCAGTCACGATTCGTGAGTGGAACGGAGCGTGATCACGCCGTGGTCGACATGCGCTGTCAGCCTCACCGGCGCGCGGGTAAGCTTCGGAGCGCGCAAGATAGTCGCCGTGCCTGTCATGACGATGGCAGAGTCGTGACCCGTCGGTCGTACCCTTTATGCCCGCACCACCGCCGTCCTTCACCCTCGCCTGACCCGATGCCCGCCACACCGCTCCTTCGCCGCTCTCCGCTGTCGATCGCGACGCTGCTCCTGCTCGCGTCATGCCGCACGCCGCAGCCGACGATCAGGCCATCGCCCGCGCCGCAGGCGGCGCGCGACGCCGGCGCCGGCGCCGCGCGCGAGGATTCCGTGCGCCGCGACCCCGTGGTCTTCGCCGATGGCTGGCGCTTCGCGAAGAACACCCCGGCAACGTTCGCCGAACATGGCATGGTGAGCAGCAACGCCCCGCTGGCAAGTGGTGCCGGTGCAGACGTGATGCGGATGGGTGGCAACGCCGTCGATGCGGCCGTCGCCACGGGCTTCGCGTTGGCCGTGGTCTGGCCGGAGGCGGGCAACATCGGCGGCGGTGGCTACATGGTGATCCAGATGGCCGATGGCCGTCGCGAGGTGGTGGATTACCGCGAGGTCGCGCCGCTGGCCGCATCGCGCGACATGTACCTCAAACCGGATGGCACGACGGATGGCAGCATCGTGGGCTGGCGCGCGAGCGGCGTGCCGGGTGCGGTGGCGGGCATGCTTGCGGCGCAGGCGAAGTACGGCAAGCTGACGCGCGCACAGGTGATGGCACCGGCGATCCGCCTGGCGCGCGACGGGTTCCTGGTGGACTCCGGACTGTTCTCCAGCGTCTCACGCTCCAAGTCGCTGCTGATGCGATTCGCAGGACGTGCCGTCTTCGTACCCGGTGACAGCGCACTGCCACTCGGCTCGACCTTCCGCCAGCCGGTGCTAGCGCGCACGCTGGACGCGATCGCCACCGGCGGCGCCGACGCGTACTATCGCGGCTGGATCGCCGACAGCATCGCCGCCGAGGAACAGCGAGGAGGCGGCATCATCACGAAGGAAGACCTTGCGAGGTACAGCGCACGCTGGCGCGAACCGCTCGTCTGGACGTATCGCAACTACACGCTCGTCGGCATGCCACCGTCGTCGTCCGGCGGGGTGACCATGGCAGAGACGATGAACATCGTCGAGCATGCGCCGACGATGCCCGCGTTCGGCAGCGTGGCCTACCTGCATCTGATGGGCAGCGCATACCAGCGCGCATTCATCGATCGCAACAGCAAGCTCGCCGACCCCGACTTCTTCGCGGTGCCGATGGCGCAACTCACGAGCAAGACCTACGCGCGTGGCCTGTTCCAGTCGATCGACATGACGCAGGCGACGCCAACGCCGGCCGTGACGCAGCAGATGGCCGACGGCATGCATACCACCCACTACTCGGTGGTGGACGGTGACGGCAGCGCCGTCGCCACGACCACGACGCTCAACAACTCGTGGGGCAGCGGTGTGTACCTCACCAGCGTGGGTTTCATGATGAACGACCAGATGGACGACTTCGCGGTGCAGCCGGGCAAGCCGAACATGTTCGGGCTGGTACAGGGCGAAGCGAACGCGATCCAGCCCGGCAAGCGCATGCTCTCGGCGATGTCACCGACGGTGGTGCTCGATGCAAATGGCACCGTGCAGATGGTCGCCGGTGCGGCGGGCGGTCCGCGCATCATCTCGGCGACGAGCCAGGTAATTCTGAACGTGATCGAATACGGCATGCCGCTCGCCGACGCGATGCGCGCGCCACGATTGCACCACCAGGCGCTGCCTGACGAGCTGCGACTCGAGACGAACGGCTTCCCGCCTGCAACCATCGACTCGCTTCGCGCGATGGGCCACAAGGTCGATTTTTTTGGCGGCATCGCGAACGTGAACGCGATCCGGCGCGTGCCGGGTGGATGGCATGGCGTGAGCGAACCGCGGGCGTTCGGGGCAGCGATCGGGTATTGAGCGGGGCGCTGCACAGGGCACCTGCCGCATCAACGGCAACATCAGCCGCAGCAATGGCAACGGCAACGGTTTTGACGCAGAACGGCATCACGCAGAACTGAATGACGCACAACGGCCTTAGTGCTGGCCGGCGACTGCCGCAGAACGGCATGGACTGATCGGGAACGGATTGGGGGCGGCGGTTCGGTGCGTCACGCACGCTGGTTCGCTGGGGCAGCGCCAACGCATCACACCCGCTTCTGCGTGAGCAGAGGCGGGTGTGAGATCATGCGAAATCGTCCCCAGCTTGTTGCGCGCGTCGCCAGTCCGAACGTGGACCGGCGTCGCCTGTCGTCAGTTGTTCTTGATGGTGAGTGCGTTGCCCAGGCGAACCGTGAGGTTCGCACCTTCGGGCAGGCAGAGCAGACGGTCGCCCGTCATCGCGGCGGCCGCAGCGCCAGCCAGACCACCCGCGGCCGCGCCGACCACCGTGCGCTGTGCCCGGCTCCCGCCGCCGATCACGTTGCCGATCACGGCACCAGCCGCCGCACCGATCGCGACCTTCCGGCCGTCGCCACCCTTGCGCTCCTGCACGATGGCCTCGGTGCTCACGGACCCGCTCAACGTGTAGTCGTCGCCACCGAAGGAGAGGCTGCGGACATCAAACGCCAGCTCGGACGCATCACCCTGCGATCCCGAACTCTTCGCCTGAGTGACCACCAGACCGACACGCGCGCCGGCTGGAATGGAGACGCCGTTGGAACCAGACACCGCCGAGTTCGTGGTCGTGGTGATGCGGTCACCGACGGTGACAGTGTTCGTGCAGACCTTGGCACCGCTGCTCACGCTGAGCGTGGATCCAGCGTCGATGGTGCCGCTGCTGGAACGCACAGCCCCGACCGGAGCCGGAAGGTTCGATCTGGTTCCCTGTGTCGGACGCGGCGCAGCACTCGTTCGCGGCCGGGTGGGCGCAGGACGCGGTGCTGGCGCCCGACCAGCGACGAGCGGCTGTTCTGCCGTCGGGGCTGGCGTGGACGGAGGTGGGATCACTTCCACCGACGCCACGCTGTCGCCACGCATGGTGACCTGTACGGAATCCGTCGTCGCCGGAACAACACCGGTGTCGTCCTTTCCCTTGTCGCCGCAGGCGCTCAAGAACAGGGCGACAGCGGCCAGCGGAAGAAACGTTCGGGGCATAACTTGATGTGATCGCATGTATTCTCCTTGTGCAGATGGTCGCGACACGACGTCTGTGCCGTCGTCGTTGCAGCGCTTACCAGCCTGATGAGCAAGCCTCGTACCAGCAGTTTACGCGCCCTGCGCGCGCTCGTACCGTTTGTGAACGCATATCGCGGACGGATGGCGCTTGGTCTGACCTGCGTCGTTGGCTCCAGTGCCATTGCCAGTGCCATTCCGTGGTTGCTTCGCCGCGCCATCAACGACCTGAACGCCAGTGCCCCGCCGCGCGATTTATGGCTGATTGCCATGACAATGATCGCCGTCACGTGCGTCACTGGACTCTTGCGCTTCCAGATGCGCAACATTCTGAATTCGATCAGCCGGCTCGTGGAGTACGACATGCGGAACGCAATGTTCCGCCACCTGATCACGCTGGATGCGGGGTTCTTCGGCCGAAACCGCACGGGCGACCTCATGGCGCGCCTGACGAACGATCTGTCGGCTGTGCGCATGGTCGCAGGCCCGGCCATCATGTACCTGGTCAACACCATTGCCGGTGGCGTGTTCGCGCTGATCTTCATGCTCCGCATCAGTCCACAGCTCACGGGAGTTGCCGTGCTGCCCATGGTGCTACTGCCGATCGTGATGGCGGTCCTGGGTTCGCTGATCCACACGCGGTTTGAAGCCGTGCAGGAACACTTCGGCGTGATGACGACGCATGCGCAGGAGAACATCAGCGGCGCGCGCATCGTGCGTGCATTCAGGCAGGAAGCTGCCGAAGAGGCGCACTTCGCAGCGCTGAACGAGGAGTACCTCCGCCGCAACATGGGCCTCGCGAAACTATACGGCCTGATGTCGCCCGGCCTGCAACTGCTGGCCGGCCTGGGCGCCGTGGCCGTGCTGGGGATCGGTGGTGCGGCGACGCTGCGCGGCACGATCTCGGTCGGCGATTACGTAGCATTCGGGCTTTATCTCGGCATGCTCACCTGGCCGTTGATCGCACTGGGCTGGGTGATCAACCTGTTCCAGCGTGGTGCGGCGAGCATGAATCGCATCAACGACATTGTGCGCGCGACGGCATCGGTGACGTCGCCGGCAGGCCGCGCGGCAACGCTGCCGCCGCATGGCAACAACGGACGCGCACTCGAATTTCGCGACGTCAGCTATCACTACCCGGTCGGTGACGGCGAGTCACCCCGGTGGGTGCTGCGTAACATCTCGTTCTCGGTGCGCGCCGGTGCCACGGTCGGCGTGGTTGGGGCCACCGGCAGCGGCAAGAGCGCGCTGATGGACCTCATCCCGCGTTTCTGGAATCCGCAGGAAGGCCAGATCCTGCTCGACGGCGTCCCGATCGAGACGCTGCCGCTGGATGTGCTCCGCTCGACCATCGGGTACGTGCCACAGGAAACGGTGCTCTTCAGCGACACCATCCTGGCAAACCTCACCTATGGCGGCAACGACGAGGCGGCCGCACGCGAGGCCGCCGTGGTTGCACAGCTCGAAGCCGCGATCGTGGACCTGCCGAACGGCTACGACACCATGCTTGGTGAACGGGGCATCAACCTCAGTGGTGGACAGAAGCAGCGCGCGGCCATTGCGCGCGCCCTGGCGCGCGATCCGCAGGTCGTGCTGCTGGACGATGCGCTGAGCGCTGTCGACACGGGCACGGAAGCGGCGATCCTGCAAGGGCTGCGCGAGGAGCTGACCGGCCGCACCGCGCTGATCGCGTCGCACCGGGTGAGTGCGGTGCGTGATGCATCGTGGATCGTGGTGCTGGACGAAGGACGCATCGTGGAACAGGGCACGCACGACACGCTGGTGACGGCGCGCGGTCGCTACTGGCAGCTGCTGCGTCGCCAGCAAGTCAGCGACGAGGTCGAAGCGACGGTCTGGCGCCACCGCCCCTCAGGCTTCACGGATGCCACAAACTGCCGCCGCCTGGCTTTACGTGCGGCGCCTAGCCCCGCCGAGGGCCGCCGCTGCGCTGGCACTCGGCGCAGACGCCATAAATCACGAGCCGGTGACGCTGGCGACTGTGCCCATGCGACTCGGCAATGATCGTGGTCATGCGCTCCAGGCGCTCATCGCGAAACTCGTCCACGCGCCCGCACACCGTACAGAGCAGGTGCTCGTGGTGCGGAATGCCTCGTGATGGTTCGAAGCGACGAAAGCCTTCACCGAAATCGCGTTCGACCACCAGCCCGCTCTTCACCAGCAGGTCCAGCGTGCGATAGATCGTGGCGGTGCCGGCGTTCTCTCCCTGCGCCGCGACGTCATGTGCCACCTCTTCCACCGAGAGATGGCGATCGGAAGCGAAGATCACCCCCGCGATTGCGAGCCGCTGCTGCGTGACCGGCAGATTCTGCTGGCGCAGGTAGGTGCGGAACTGCCCCAGATCATCACGCAGCTCCATGCGTTGCTCGCCTCGCTGCAGGTCAGGCAGCCGGTGCGACGCGCGCGGGCGCACTGAGCGCAGCCATCGCCTCATGACTCACCTGCTCGGGATCCGCCGCCTCGGTGCTGCGATGACGCACGCCGCGCAGCACGAGCTCCACGGCCGTGAGCGGCGCGTCGGCTTCCTCGTGCACATCGAATGTCCACTTGCCGCGATCGACACCCTTGATCGTATGTCGATAGCTCGCGGTGAAGATGCGCATGCGCGGCGACGGAATGGAGCGCACGATTGGCGGTTCGACGCCGTCGCTGCCGTCGACTTCCATCAATGCTTCGCCGATGTCGACGCTCGGCATGGTACGAGCGCCATGATCACTGTTGCTATTGGCATCGATTTCGGCATCGATCTCGGCGTCGATCCCGGCGTCGATCCCGGCGTCGATCCCGGCGTCGCCTGTGGTCTCGGTCTCCATCAGGGCTGCATTCGCGGCACATACACCGCTGGTGTCCGGCATCGCGGCGTCGGGATCGACGATGACGGACGTGAGTGCGTCGGCGTCACGCGATTCGACTGGCCACACGGCGTCCGGCGCCGTTGCCGCCTCGTCATCCGATGCGGCGATCGCCAGCAGCGGCTCCGGCGGCAGTGCCGTCGCGATCACCGCGACGCCCGTTTCCAGCGTCCCGCGCCGAATTGGCGGGAACAGATGCATCTCGACCACCGTGTCCAGCGGCACCCGCGTCAACACGGCGCGGAGAAAGCGTTCCTGCGTTTCGGTCATCAACGGAGAGTCTGGGAGGACGGCGATCGGAGCCGCGCGCGGCACGGACTCATAAAACGGTGCAAACCATTGCCCACCGCAATTTGCTTGCAGGAACGTGCGTGTTCAATGACCCAAAGTCGCGATCCGGCACGACTTCGCATGCTTGCATCGTTTTCGCACCCGCTCAGCGCATCCAGGTTGCCGATCGTGTCCGATCATCAGATGTTTGATCCATGCCAACCATCACCCGTCTCTCCCTCGCCGACGCTACCGCAGCCCAGCTCGAAACGAGAATTGCTGCCGGCGAGTGGGCGATCGGCGCCCGTCTCCCAACGGAGACCGACTTCATGGTCGAGCTGGGCATCGGACGCTCCACGGTGCGCGAAGCTGTGCGAACACTGGTGCGCGTCGGCCTGGTGCAGGTCAGGCAGGGCGACGGCACGTACGTCACGGGACAGCGGGCCGACAACGAACCGCTGTGGCTCCGATGCCAGCGCGCCCAGCTCCATGAGATCTACGACGTGCGCGAGGCGCTCGACCTGCAGGCTGCGCGTCTCGCGGCCGAGCGCCGGAGCGAGGAGGACCTCGTCGCGATGCGCGAATTGCTCGACGAGCGCGCCGCCTCGCTCGCGGCCCGGGACGCGCGCCGGTATGCCGATGCCGACGTCGCGTTTCACCAGCGCATCGTCGCCGCGACACAGAACGAAATGCTGATTGATCTCTATCGCGTGCTCGGCCAGTCGCTCGTGCTGTCGCTCACGATGCACAAGCGCCAGAGCGAGTTCTCGGACATCGACACGACGGGTGAGCATGAGGCGCTGCTGGCTGCAATTACCGTGCGGGATGCTGCCGCGGCCACGCAGGCGGTGACGACACTCTTCCGTCGCGGACGCTACATCCCGCGCCCTGCCCCCGGAGTCGAGAGCGCCCTGTGACCGCCATTGCCCGCATACATGAACGCGCCGCACCCGTTGCACGATTCGACAGGCCGGCCGTGCTGCGTGTCATGCTCGGGCATGGTGCAACGGACTTCTACCAGGCCGCCGTGCCGGCGCTGGTGCCGTACTTCATCGTCACGTTCCACCTCACGCTCGCTCGCGGTGCCAGTGCCGTCTTCGCGGCCACGATCCTCTCGGCGGTGCTGCAGCCCTACTTCGGCTGGCTCGCCGACCGTCGTGCCACGCCATGGCTCACCACCTATGGCCTGCTCCTCGCTGCTGGCGGCATTGCCGTGGCGGTGATGGCGCCGAGCTTCACCATCGCACTCGTGGCCGTGGCATTCGCCGGGATCGGTGTGGCAGCGTTTCATCCCGAGGCGACACGCGCGGTCAACGTGTTCTCGGGACAAAGCAAGGGCACAGGCATGAGCTTCTTCACCATCGGGGGCAACATCGGCTTCGCGCTCGCGCCGATAATCGTGGTGCCGCTTGCCACGGCATCCACGCGCGGCGTGTTGGCAGCGCTTTGCCTGCTCGCGATCCCGTCAGCCTGGGTGATGAGTCGCGCGATGGGTGCGCTGCCGCTCGAGCGCGGGCGCAAGTCAATGTCGGCCGAGCATGATGCCTCGTTGCCGCACGACGCGTGGGGCGCCTTCGCGTTGCTTGGCATCGTGGTCGGAATGCGGAGCATGATGGTGGTGGCGATGAACACCTTCCTGCCGACCTACTGGGCGCGCACCCTCCACAGGTCGCTGCAGGGCGGCGCTCTGGCGCTCTCGATGCTGCTGGCGATCGGGCTTGCGGGCGTGCTGGTAGGCGGGAAGATGGCGGACCGCATCGGTGCGAAGCGAGTGATCCTGTGGAGTGCGATCGCCATGGGTCCGGCCTTCTGGCTGCTGGCGAGCGCGCGCAACGCCACCGAGGCGTGGGTCGTGCTGCCGCTGCTCGCGTTCGCGCTGTTCGGGTCAGGCGGCGTCATGGTGGTGCTGGGGCAGGCGTACTTGCCACGACACCTCGGCACCGCCTCGGGCGTCACGGTGGGCCTGGCGGTGACGTTCGGCGGCCTCGCGGCACCGCTGCTCGGTCGCGTGGCCGACGTGAACGGGTTGCACACGATGCTGCTGCTGCTTGCTGCCTGCGCACCGGTGATGGCGTTGATCGCCTGGCGCCTGCCGGATCGTCGCCACCACTGAGGCCGCCACGAACGCTGAGCCGGCAGCGACGGTACCAGGCGAGGACCCATGCAGCGGACTCGCGCCTTTATAGGTTTGCTGCAGACTACGGAAGAATTCCGTGCACCATTCACCATCGCCGACAGGACACATCACGCACATGGCATCACATACTATCAAGCCGCTGGTCACCGCCGTCGCCACGTCGACCGGTGGCCGCAACGGCAGCACCGAGACCACCGACGGTTCCGTGAAAGTGAATCTCTCCGTGCGAAAGGAAATGGGCGGCCCGGGGCTGCCCGACACCACGACGCCGGAGCACCTGTTCGCGGCCGGCTACGCCGCATGCTTTGGCGGCGCGATGGAGTTTGTCGCCGGCCAGCACAAGAAGGACGTGAAGGGCAGCGTCGTGACCTGTGAAACGTCGGTCGGTCCGCGTGAGGGCGGTGGCTTCGGCATTGCCGTGAAGATGCACGTTGCGGTGCCCACGCTCAGCACGGCCGAGGCAGAGGCGATCGTGCAGGAGACGCACGAGCAGGTCTGCCCGTACAGCCATGCCACCCGCGGCAACGTGGATGTCGTGATCACGACGAAGGGCAACGACTGATTGGCCCGTGAGCACACCCCGTCACGCCGCAGCCGCTACAGCAGCGTGACGGGGTCGCGGTCCCATGCCAGCCGCATCGCGGCACCAGACGGCAGCGGACCATGCTCCACGACATATCGACCGATGCGACCCAGTGCGTCGGTCTCGCGGCTCTTCACCAGGAAGTGCCAGCGCCAGCGCTGCTTGATGCGCTCCACCGGACAGGGAGCCGCCCCGACGACTTCCACTGCGCCGGGCATGCGCGTGTCGATCAGACGCCGCGTCCATTCGGCGAGTGCGCGCGCGGCATCGGCCGTCGGGATCTCCTCGGTGCCACTGATCACCGCATTCGCAATGAACAACGACGGCGGGTAGGCCGGACTGATCCGCCCGCTCAGCTCCTCCGCGGCGAATCGCAGGAAGTCGTGCGTCACGGCGCAGGTCACCGCGTGATGCGTGGGCTCACGCGTCTGGATGAACACCTCGCCTCCTTTCGCGCCGCGGCCGGCACGACCTGCAACCTGGCTGAGCAGCTGAAAGCAGCGTTCACTGGCGCGAAAATCCGGCAGGTTGATGCCGACATCGGCATCGATCACGCCCACCAGCGTGACGTTCGGAAAGTCGAGCCCCTTTGCGATCATCTGCGTGCCAAGGAGGATGTCCACCTCACCTGCGCCGACCTTGTCCAGGATCGTGGCATGCGCCCACTTCGCGCCGGTCGTGTCCATGTCCATGCGCGCGATGCGTGCAGCCGGCCAGCGCTCGCCCAGCAGTCGCTCCAGCTGCTGCGTGCCAAGCCCGCGTTCGCGAAGCGGCGGGCCGCTGCAGTTACTGCACCGTGATGGCGGCGCCTCGCGATGAAAGCAATAGTGACAGGCGAGACGTTCCGGCATGCGATGATACGTGAGCGCGATCGCACAGTTGGGGCACTGTGACACCGCGCCGCAATCGGCGCACTGCATGAAGTGCGCATAGCCACGCCGGTTCAGCAGCAGGATCGACTGCTCACCCTTGTTCAGGCGTTCGGTGATGGCGTGTTCAAGCTGCGGCGTGATGGCGTGCGCGAACGACGAGCCCTGCGCCGATGGTGCTCCGGGCGTGTTCGAGACCTGTCGGCGCACGATGACTTCCTTGCGGCGATCGATGACGTGCACGGCAGGCAGCTGCGCACCCCCTGCTCGCTCGGGCAACTCCAGCAGCGCGAGATCACCGCGCAACGCCTGCGTCCAGCTCTCGAGGCTGGGGCTCGCGCTACCCAGCACGAACGTCGCGCCCTCGATGCCTGCACGCACGCGTGCGAGATCACGTGCGTGGTATCGCGGCGACTCACCCTGCTTGTAAGTGGCCTCATGCTCCTCATCCACCACGATTGCGCCAAGCAACTTCACCGGTGCGAAGATCGCCGAGCGTGCGCCGACCACGATGCGCTTGTCGCCGCGGTGGATGGCTGACCACTCGTCGTAGCGCTCGCCATCGGACAGCGCGGAGTGCAGCACGGCCACCTGATCACCGAACGCCGTGCGGAAACGATCGACCGTCTGCGGTGTGAGCGCGATCTCCGGCACCAGCACGATCGCCCCCTGCCCGCGTCGCTCGATCACGTCGCGCAGATACTCGATGTACACCAGCGTCTTGCCGCTGCCCGTGACGCCTCGCAGCAGCGCACCAGCGCCCGGTTCCAGCGCAATGAGTTTCGCGATCGCGTGACGCTGCGCGTCAGTCGGCACGTGCGTGACGGCCGCTCGAATGCCACGCGTCGAGAACGGACCACGCGCGACCACCGTGCTTTCAATGGCGACGAGTTCACGTGTCACGAGCGCGTGCAGCACCGCGGCAGTGACGTCAGCCTGTTCCAGCAGCGCACGCACGGGATGCGACCCACCGAGCGACTCGAGCAGCTCGTACAGCACGCGCTGCCGTGGCGCACGCTTGAACATCGCGTCGCGTTCGAGCAGGCTCTCGATGGTACGCACCACGCACGCCACGCGATGGCGCTTGACGGGTGCGACCGGCCCGGCTGCGCCGGTGAGTGCCACGGGAAGCATGGCGCGCAACACGATGCCCGGTGGCGCAGCGTAGTAGCGAGCCATCCAGCGACCGAGCGTCAGCAATTCCGGCGTCAACGTGCGGCCTGCATCGGGCGCATCGAGGATGTCGCGCAATCGACCCTTCACCGGAGCAGGCACGTCGATCGCCGTCACGATGCCGATGAGTGTACGTCCGCCAAGCGGTACCACGACCCGCGAGCCGGGCACCACACGCGTGCGCAACGACTCGGGCACGGAGTAGACGTAGGCGCGCGAAACGGCGACGGGCAGCGCGACGGCAGCGAGCAGTGGGTTCACGCCATGCAAGCTACCACGCCGGGCTGACTACCGTCGCGTGACGCCGAGCCCCGGGGTGGACGGCAATTTCACGACACCCTGCTCGATCGTCACACCGATGAAGGGATCATCGCGGAGCAGTGCCGCACCATCCAGGTCCACGCAATCGAGCAGCGGCCCAAGGTGCGCCGCGGCCGTGATGCCAAGCGAAGTCTCGATCATGCACCCGGCCATGACGAGCATGCCATGCGCGCGCGCCACGTGGATGATCCGCAGCGCTTCACGCAACGAACCGCACTTCGCGAGCTTCAGGTTCACGCCATCCACCACGCCCACGAGGCGCGCGACATCGGTCGCCATCAGGCAGCTCTCGTCGGCCACGATGGGCAGGTCGCAATGATCGCGCACGAAACGCAGCCCGTCGATGTCGGCGGGGGGCAGCGGCTGCTCGATGAACTCGACGCACAGCTCTTTCAGCAATGGCGCCATGCTCAGCGTCTGCTTCGGCGTCCACGCGGCGTTGGCGTCGACGCGCAGGATGGCGTCCGGTGCTTCCTCGCGAACCAGCTGTATGATGCGCCGATCGCGATCGCTGCCGAGCTTCACCTTCAGGATGGGATAGCCTGCGTCGAGCGCCTCGCGGACGCGTGCGCGCAGCGTGTCGTCGTCCGCGGCGATCGCGATCGTGAAACTGCTGCGCGGGCTGGCGGACGGCGTGAGCCCCCAGAGCTTCCACAACGGCACGCCGAGCCGCTTGCCCTGCAGGTCATGCAATGCGGCGCTCACGGCACAGCGGGCGGCCGCATTGAAGCGCAACGCGCTCAGCATCGCGGCCTCGATCTGCTCGATGTCCGAGGCGTTCGACCCCTCGATGATCGGGCGCAGTCGCTCCAGCGCCGCCAGCACCGTATCGGCAGTCTCGCCGTAAAAACGGCTGGGCGCGGCCTCGCCCCAGCCTTCCGCGCCTTCCTCGTCAATCAGCCGGACCCACACGGTGCGCCATTCACTGGATCCGCCGCGTGCAATGACGAAGGGATGCCGGGTGTGGACGGTGACGACTTCGGTTTCGAGGCGGATCATCTGGAGAGTGCTGGCGTCAGGTGCCCGAGTCGTGCTGCGCGCACGCCGGGTGTATCGAGTGCTGCGCCGTCGAGCACGCGCACCAGGGCGTCGGCGAGATCGGTGCCGCGCTGGTAACGCTCGGCGGGCGCCTTGGCGAGGCATCGCATCGTGATCTGCGAGAGTGCCACCGAAACCGCGGGAGCGGTCACATCGAGTGGCGTCGGCAGTTCGTGCACATGCTTGTACCCGACCGCATAGGAATCCTCGCCGTCGAATGGCGGCACGCCAGCGAGCATCTCGTACAGCATCACGCCGCAGGCGTAGACGTCACTGCGTCCATCCACCGGCTTGCCCATGGCCTGCTCCGGCGACATGTAGTGCGGTGTGCCCATTGCGCGACCCGTGCCGGTGAGTCCCTTGTGAAAGCCTGCCGTCGCAATGCCGAAGTCCGTGATCAACGCCGTTCCGTCGGCATCGAACAGCACGTTGTCCGGTTTGACGTCACGATGCACGATGCCATGCCGATGCGCGTGATCCAGCCCCATCACGATCTGCGAGACGATGGCCGCGCTTTCGTCGGACGGCACGGTGCGATGGCGCGCGAGGCGGTCGGCCAGCGAGCCACCGCTCAGGAACGGCATCACCACGAATGTGCTGTCCCGCGTGACGCCGGCGTCCAGGATCGCGCACACGTTGGGATGACTGAGCCGGCTCGCCGCCTCGGCCTCGCGGCGAAATCGCTCGCGCATCTCCGGATCGCGCGCCAGGTGTGCGTAGAGCACCTTGATCACCACGCGACGCCCCAGCACCGCGTGCGCGGCCTCGTACACGTGTGCCATGCCGCCACTCGCGATGCGCCGCACGATCGCGAAGCGTCCCCCCGTCGCGCGGCGCAGGGCCGTGATCTCCGCATCGGGGACATCCACCGGCGGAGCGGCGACGTTGGGCAGCACCTGGCCGCAGCGCACGCAGTTCGGTGCCGCCGATCGGTTCCAGGTGCCGCAGTCTGGGCAGAACATGCAGGACGTGCTCAGGCAGAAAGGTTCGATCGCTAGAACTGCAGTCGCACGAAGTCGTAGAGCGGCCATGGCCCGGTGAGCCGCAAGGTCAGCCCCGGCGACCGCAGGTCCTCTGCCAGAACCTCGGCAGCAAAGCGGTCCCACGACAGGCGATCGACGAGAAATGCCTGGCTGGCAATGGTTGTCCCGTCGCCCGCCATGTCAGACGAGACAGGTACGGTGGCCGCCGCGTAACGCCGGAGTGTGCGGAACGACTCGATAGCGGCGGCCGAGGGCGGCAGCACGCTCGGGTCGGAGGTGACGCCGGCAAGATCGCGCTCGGCGGTGACCCGCGCACCGCAGCGCCCGTCCACCCAGGCAAGCCCATCAGTGAGCGCGACCGCATGCAGCTCCAGCCAATGCAGCGCGCTGGAGGCGGTGCGAAAGGTCGTCAGCGGCGGCGCCGGGAGCAGCGTCGCCACCTTCGCCACGCGCGCGACCACGGCATGATGCTCGAGCATGCCGTCCTGGCTGGGCTGCTCGTTGCGCGTGGCACATGGCCGGACGATCGCAGCAACGCCCCGGAAGGCGATGCCATGCGCCCCGTCGGCCGCCGCGCGGACACTGTCGTCCAGCCGCGCTTCCGGCACCACACCCAGCAGGCGCAATGCCACGCTGCGGCCGCCGGCGATGGCCGTCGAAGAGGCGGAGGTGATGGGTGTCACAGCAGTCCCCATCGGCGCAGCAGCCAGATCAGGAACCCGCCAAGCCCGAGCTGCACGGCGAGCATGATCCAGAAGCCGTGCGCTTGCCCTGACAGCGGGATGTGCTCGAAGTTCATGCCCCACATGCCGCTCACCACGACGAACGGCACGCTCAGCGTCGCGATGACGCTGAGGCCCTTCGTGACCTGACCGAGACGGTTGGACACCTGCGAGAGGTAGCTGTCCATCACGTTGGCCAGCAGTTCGCGATAGGTGTCGACGGAATCGTTGATGCGGAGCACGTGATCGTAGATGTCGCGGAACCAGACCTGCGACTCCGGCGGCAGGAACGGCGTGGGCCGATTCGTGAGCACGCTGAACACTTCGCGCTGCGGCATGAGGTGCCGGCGCATGGCCAGCACCAGCCGCTTCACGGCGAACACGTCGCGCATGACATCCTGATCGAAGCGCTGATACACACGCTCCTCGAGGCCGTCGACGAACTCGTCGATCTTGTCGAGCACCGGGAAGTACTCGTCCACGGTGATGTCCATCAAGGCATGCGCCACACGCTCGGCACCGCGTTCGAGCTGATCGGGGTTCGCGACCATGCGCTCGTAGACCACATCGACGGGGACGCTGGGACCCGAGTGCACGGTCACGAGCAGGTTCTTCGCCATGAAGAAGCAGAGGTTGTACGTCTCGACGTCGTACGGATCATCCGTGTTTTCGCAGAAACGCAAGCCGCGGACGATCACGAACAGCGAGTTCCGGTAGGCGTCGATCTTGACGCGGCTCTGCGGATTCAGTGCGTCCTCGACTGCGAGCGGATGAAAGTCGAACACCTTCTCGAGCAGCGCGACCTGGTGCCGGCTCTCATTATCGATGTCCACCCAAAGCACGCCGGGAAATCCTTCGCGCACGACCAGCTCCCGCAGCATGGCAGGATGCAGATCGGTGCGCACCGGAGCCCCGGGCACCGCGTAGACGATGCGCGGCATGCTGCTCGGCGCGACCGTCGGGCGCGGTAGCTCGCCCCGCTGCTCGGCCCGCTGCGCTTCGAGCATCTGATGGCTGACCTTGCGCGTGGCGTCGCCGCGGCGGAGACGCGGCGGCTCGTTGCTTCGCGAGCGTCGGCGACTCACGACACGACCTGGGCCAATCGGGTAGGCATCATCATGCGCAAGATACCGATGCGTCCAGCGACTATCGCAACGCCCGCAGGTGCGTCACGCAGGCATCACCGAGCCGCACCGGGTCGTATCCACCTTCCAGCGCACTGACCATACGACCGCCGCACCACAAGGTCGCGCGCGAGACGAGCAGCCGCGTGAGCTGGTCGATGTGCTCCAGCTCCAGCGTGAATCCGCCCAATGGGTCACCAGCGAGCGAATCAAATCCGGCAGAGAGGAGCACCAGGTCGGGTGTCCAGTCAACAGTCGCCGCGTCAATGGCCGCCGTGAGCGCGTCGACATACGCCGACGCCGGCAACGCGGCAGCCATCGGCACGTTCCAGACGTTGTCGTGCGGACCGCGATCGTCGGCGGCGCCACTGCCCGGATACCAGGGCGCCTGGTGCATGCTCACGAACCGGATGCCTGCATCGTTCTGCACCAGCTCCTGCGTACCGTTGCCATGGTGCACGTCCCAGTCCACGATCAACACCCGCGACGCACCGTGACGCGTGCGCGCATAGTGCGCCCCCACGCCGATGTTGCCGAACAGGCAGAAGCCCATGCCCGAGGCGCGCAGGGCGTGATGTCCCGGCGGACGCACCGCACAGAAACTGCGCGTCACACTGCCGTCGAACGCCCAGTCGATTGCGTCCAGCACGCACCCGGCGCCCGCCATCGCCGCATCCCAGCTCCCCTCGCTCACCGGCGTATCCGGATCGAGGCGACCGCCGCCCGATTCCGCGAGCAGCTTCACGCGCTCCACGTATGCGCGGTCATGTGCCAGTGCGAGCTCGTCGATGGTGGCGTGACGTCCCTCGCGATGCTCGATCGTGTCGAAGAGGTCGAAGTCGTAGCGCAGTGCGCGCGGAATGGCTCGCAGCCGGCCCACATGCTCGGGATGATTCCACCCGGTGTCATGGCGACCGCAATCGGAATGCGACACATAAGCGACCGTCATGCCAATCCTCTCCAGCGTCGCAGCGTCCATGACGCCACCAGTGACAGCACGATTGCAAGCAGGAGCCAACGCACATCGAGCCATTCAAGCATAGTCGCGGTGCGCGTGCGACCCTCGACGGCCCTCTCTAACTCCACGCGCACCTGCGGCAGGCCAAGGTCACGCGCGAGTGCAGCCAAGGGCGCAGCGTCCAGCGTGTCATGCTCCGCGTCTGCGGCACCGCGGTGCACAGGAGCAGCCAGAGGCACGACGCCGGACAACACCGACGTCCACCAGCGGCGGTGCGCGAGCGGCGCATCATCGTCGCCGGCCATGCGCCAGAGCCACGAGTTGTCGTAGCCCACCTGCACCACGCGCCCCGCCCCAACTCGTCGCGCGGCCGTCGCGGTGCGACCATCGCGTACTTCGAGCACCACGCTGCCGGCGGCGAGTGTCACGATCGGCACGAGATCCAGGCCATGCCGCGGCGCATCGGAGACTTCCGCGCCCGCCTTGCCTGCGATCGTCGCACCCGGCGCGCCAGCGCGGATTGCCGCGAGCGATGCGAGGCGCGCCGCATCACCGACAATCACCACACCGCCACCAGCGCGCACGAATTCCGGCAGTGCCGCCGTGACGGATGATGGCGCGCCGGGCAGCACTACGACGATCGCATGCCGACGGCGCGAGGGCGTGCGTGAAGCTCCCTGCGAGACGGTCACCTTCGGCGAGAGCACGATCGATGCATCCACGGGCCAGCCCGCCTCTTCCAGTGCCGCGATGACGAAGCGTGACTCCCACGACACGCCGCCTGCGACCAGCACGCGCGCAACCTCCGGCGCACCGGCGGTCAGCGATGCACTCGCTGCATGCGTCGCACGCGCATCGACATGCAGCGCGCCCTGCACCGGGCCGGATCGTGTGCGAATGCCCGCGCTGTCCACGGTGAGCGAGTCCACGAGGCCTGCGGCGTCGCTGATCGCCAGCAGCGCGCGTCCGCGGCTCGCGACCTGCACACGCGTCCCGCCGCTGGCGCGCCACTCCTCCTCCACCGCCACCGCAATGGGTGACAACACTGCTGGTGCACTGAGCGAAAGACGGCGCCCGCTACCACGCATAGCACGCAGCAACGCGCGGGTGCGCGCATCGGGCGGTGCGAGCATTGAGACGCGGACAGAATCGGATTGCACACGCAACAGCTGCGGTACGGGCACATCGAGCACTCCGTTCGCGCCGACCTGCACCGCGGTGTGCTCGGGCGCGCGCGGCATGAAAAGCCGCCATGCAAGCAGCAGCATGCACAGCAGGCCGGTGACATGCAGCATGCCGCCGGCGATGCGCACGACATCCTGCGTCGACGATTCACTGGCGGCCAGCGCGTCCGCACGCCACTCAGCGCGTGAGCGCATACACCACCAGGTTCACGCCGAAACGGGTGTTGTCCACGGACAGAAACCGCTTGTTCTCGGGATGAAACGACCACTCAGAGCTGTAATCCTTGCTGCTGTAGATCACCGCCAGCCGGCCATTCCGCTCGATCCCCTGCAGGTGATCGTGCACGAGGTTGTCGCCCCAACCATTCAGCTCGTGCGACGTGGTGGGCGGGCCGTCCTGAAAGGTGAAGAACGACCGATACAACGGGTGCGTGGTGGCGATGTTCTGCAACGGGCCGAGCACCTGCGTCAGTTCCTCCGTCGCCGTTTTGTGGAACACGCCGTCGATGTCGTGGTTGTGATCATCCACGAACAGCAGCCCGCCCCGGTCGCAATACTTGCGCAGCATGGCCCGCTCGGCCGCCGTGAAACGCACCGGAAGGTGCCCGGTCATGAATGCCAGCGGGTATCGCAGCATTGCCGCTGACGACAGCGGCACGATCGCACCGGATGGCGCGACGTCGATGCTCGTATAGCGTGCGACCGCGTCGATCACGTTGGCCGCGAGCAACGGCGCCGAATCCCAGTCACCGGATTCGTATTGCACGGTCGCGAAGGTGAAGCGCATGTCGCTCATGGCGCGCCGAGCCAGAGCGCGCTGCCGGGGCCCTGGCGCCACGGCGACAGCGCGAGGCGACGCGCGCGCAGCAACGCCGACGTGGCATCGCGACCGCGATCGAGCGCTTCGAGTGCGTCACCCAGTGCCGCAGCCAGCGTCGGCGCGGCACTCAATGCATCCAGTCGGACCAAACGCAGCGAGTCGCGCGCCGTGCCGTCATTCGCGATCAGCAGTGCAATGCCCCGCAGCACTCGCTCGGCGATGCGGCGCTCGGGCGCCGGCAATGCGTTCAGGGCTCGCCTGGCCTCGAACGCGGCCGAGTCCGTGCCGATCAGGCGCACCTTCGCCAGGTCAACCACGGCCGCGGGCGGCGTGCCGCGTAGATAGATCCGCTCAGCTGATCGTGCACGCTGAATTGCCGCGAGTGCGCGACGCATCGGCTCGAGTGCATCACGGGGCACGCCACCCTGCAAGGCGCGCGTGGCGTCCCACATTGCGTTGTACGCTTCCAGCAGCGGGCGATTCACGGCCACCACCGGTGTCTCGTCGCCATGCGAGTCGAGCATGCCGCTCACGCCGCCGGTCGCACGATCCGCAGCCTGCAGCACCGATTCCGGCGTGGACTGGCTGGCCAGGTCAGCGGCGGAGTGATCGTGCCCATCGCCGGCGAAGTGCGCGTGCTCGCCGCTCGGGTTGTCGCCGAGCCGCGCGAAGACGATGTCTGCCAGCTGCTTGCGCAGTCGCGCCTGATCCAGCCCGATCCGATTCGACTCGTTCAACACCACCGGCGGCGGAATGCGCGGTATCCGCGCGACGAGTCGTTCCGTGAGCAGCAGCAGCTGTCGCTGGCTCAGCACACCCTTGTCAACCGGTGTCGGCGGCAGCTGTTCCACCGCGACGGAATCGCGCGCATCGGTGCGCGGAATGCGGATCGTGCGCGTCTCGCTGGTGCCGAGTGACGGACCGGTGAGCGTGTTGCCATCGTGCGCGGTGAGACGCACGTGCATGAGGTCACCCGGCTTCAGGCCCAGCGCACCCAGGTCCAGCGTCGACGCAAGTGTCACGTCGCGGCTCGATGTGCCGCGCGTTGTCGCGAGCGCACCGGACTTGAACGTGAACTGCTCGCCGCTGCCGCTCGAGATGATGTACTCGATGCGCGCGTCGCGCACTGCGATGTCGTCGTGCGCGATGCCTGACACGCGGATCATCGCGGTCGTGTCGAACACCAGCGTGTCCGCGTCGGGCAGCAGCAGCGTCGCGACGGGGGCCGAGTCGACGACAGGCGTGACCAGCAGCCAGCGTTCACCGATGACGTCGCGGAGGCGCAGCGCGATGGGCGTGAACCCCACGCGCACGGTGCCGCGCCATCCATCATCCTGCGGGGCACGGTGCACGGAACGCGGCGTGCCTGCGCCGCTGTCCGATGACTCCTGCACCAGCAGCGCGGTACCAACCAGCGAACCCTCACCATCCACGCGGATCACGCTGCCGGCGAGCACTGACACGGTCTCACCGAACGCCAGCGTACGCGTCGGGCGATTCGTGTATCCTGGCGGCAGCAATGTCACCGACGCGCGCACCCGTCCAGCGGGCGTCGGCGTGTCAGCCATGCGGGTCAGGGCGGCGACACTATTCCCTTCGGCGCCGAGGTGGCGAAGTTTCCACGGGTAAGCCGCGACGGCGATCAGGGCGACGGCAAGTGCGAGACGGCCGAGCACTCGCGTGCGACGCTGGCGCAGTGCACCGGCGGCTGAACGTTCCCACGCCGTCTGCGTCGCGAATGCCGCCAGCCGGCGATGCAGCGGATCTGCATCACTCGCACGATCCTGTTCGGCCAGCGTGACCAAGGAATACTTCAACGACGGCGCCAGCGACTCGACCCAGATCGCGGCATCGAGTCGCGAGATGTCGCGCGGCCGCGCACGGCGCCACCGCCAGGCTACTGTGATCATGGCAGTGACGACCGCCGACGCGATGACGAGTGCGCGCGACGGCTGACCCGTCGTCACGCGAAACAGTACGCCGATCAGCAGCACCAGCGCCAAGCTGCCGGTCGCCCACACCGCAACCGACGCGAGCGCCAGGCGGCGCAGACTTTCGCGCACCCGCTCCAGTCGAGCACAGAGCTGCAGCGGCGTCATGCGCGCACCGTTCGTCGCAGGAGCAGCTCCAGCGCTGCGAGCGCAATCGCCGCCGCCACCAGCCACTTCCCCGCTCCCGAGACAAACGACGCTTCCTCGATCATGCGTGCGCTGGCGGGCGGTGGAGCGAGCCACGCCGGTACTGAACCGGCCGTCCCGGCGTCACGCTCACAGCTGCGCACCAGCACCGCGATCCACGCCTGCGCACTGAGCGAGAGCACATGGTCACCGGCGGGCGGCAGCGATGCGCGCACGTCGATGCGGCATCCGAGGTCCGTCTCCATCATCCATGCCGCAGCCGACCCATCGACCCACCAGGCGATCGGGTGTGCGCGTGCCGGTCGCGGCCAGCCGGTATCCGGCGCCACCGGCGCAATCCAGGTCGTACGCACGACGGTCAGTGCCTGCAGCGACTGCGTGCGCGATGCGACCCGCGCCGGCCACCACACGATCGTTGCGCCGTGCGTCGCCGCGAGCGAGTCGTCCGCCGTCAGCACGTCACGTCGCTCGATGATCGTGCCCTGCGCGGCCACGCTGTCGCCCAGCAGCTGTGCAACGGCCGCAATCGGATCGTCGCCGGCGGCGCGCACGATGAGCGGGCCGCGCGCCGTCGGCCGCACGGTATCCGGCGCGGCAGCGACCTGCAGCACGCGGATCGAATCCGGCACCAGCGCACGCAGTGCCTCGGTCGCTGGATCGAGGCTCGTGCGCGCGAACGGCGACGCGATGGCGACGTGCAGCGAGTGCGCATCACGGGCCAGCGAATCACGCGAGCGTACCAGGCGCGCCAGCGCGGCACTCAGCGATGCGCGACGCGTCCGTGCCGGTGCCACGCTTGCCAGCGCGCCCAGCGCTGCATTCGTGTCGAACGCAATGACCGCGTCACCCTCCCGCAGCGTCGCCAGAGCCGCGCGCTGCGCATCGACCGGCAGCGTACGATCCAGGAGCAGCACGGTGCGCTGGTCGACGCGAGTGCCCGTCAGCACCGGCTGTGCCACGCCAAGCGCCAGCAGCGCGATGATCAGCATGCGCAGCAGCATCCACCAGCGGTCCATCGGCACGCGCTGCACCGTCGTTGCCTCGAGCATGCCGGCCGGCAGGAACCTGGCCGTCGCGAGCGCAATCGCACGCGGCCGCTGGCGCGACAACAGGTGCGCGGCCAGCACGCCAAACAGGCCCAGCGCGCCGGCACCGAGTGCCCACGGTGCAAGCCACGTCACGCCACGGCTCCCGTGCCCATCGCCGCACGCACCAGCGTGCGCACGGCATCAGCCGACGGCTGGTCATCCACGATCTGCACGTACCGCGCGCCCGTCGCCAGCCAGCGATTTCGCATGCTGGTGCGGAATGCGCCAAACGCCTCGTCGTACGATCGGTGTGCGCTGCGCGCGAGCGGGCGACGCACGGCCGCATTCTCCGGATCGACGGCTACGGCACGCTCGGGCGCCAGTGACAGTTCCGCACGGGAAACGAGGTGCACCACGATGACCTCCACGCCACGCGCAACGAGCGAGGCACCACGCACCAGCAACGCATCCGCATCGCCCAGCAGGTCGGAGATCAGCACGACACGCTCCACGCCGCGCATGCCGTCCAGCATTGGCGCCACGTCGGCTGCGCCGTCCACCTGCACGGCATCGACCACGCGGATCATCTCGCGCACCATGTCGCCCCGCGCACGTGGCGCCAGTCGGCGCGCACCACGCGCGAGTGCAATCACGAGACCCACGGGATCACCGGCGCCGCGACCCACGGCCGCGAGTCCCACGCACAGCATGCGGGCCTGTCGCCACTTCGATTCGCCACCCATGCCCGCACCCATCGACGCGGACCCGTCCAGCAGGATCAGCGTCGGCGACGTGGCGACATCAGGCGCGAGTCGCACGTACGCGCGATCGGTGCGCGCCAGCAGCTTCCAGTCCAGGCGGCGCGGATCGTCGCCCTGCCGATACGGGCGATACTCCGTGACTTCCGCATTTGGCCCGATGCGCTTCGCCGTGTGCGCGCCGACGTTCGTGGTGCGCGGCCGCAGGCGTGCCGTCCAGCGCACCCCGCGCAGCGCGTCGAGCAACGCGCCATACTCATGCAGACCGGGCGTTGCCATCGCGAACAGGCGCGTCAGCGAGTGACGGCGCCGCGCGGCGGCTCGATGCGCGCCATCAATTCCTTCACGATGACATCCGACGCAATGCCATCTGCCTCGGCGGCATAGTTCGGCAGCACACGATGGCGCAGCACCGGAAACGCGTCGCGCTCTACATCGGCCGGTGATACGGCCACCCGACCGGCGAGCAGCGCATGCGCCTTCGCACCGAGAATCAGCGCCTGTCCCGCGCGAGGACCTGCACCCCAGCGCACGTACTTCGTCACGAGCTCCGGTGCACGCGGATCACCGGGGCGCGTCGCACGCACCAGCTGTGCGGCATATCGCAGCACGGTGTCGGACGCCGGCACGTCGCGCGCAAGCTTCTGCAGCGCACGAACCTGCAACGCATCGAGCACGGGCACCAGCGGCGCTGGCGTGGCGCCGGTCGTGCTGCGCAGGATGCCGACTTCGTCATCCTCGCCCGGATAGTCCACGCGGATGTCGAACAGGAAGCGGTCCAGCTGCGCTTCCGGCAGCGGATACGTGCCTTCCTGCTCGATCGGGTTCTGCGTCGCGAGCACAAAGAAGGGCGCCGGCAGCGACATCGTCTGACCAGCCGCCGTCACGCGATGTTCCTGCATCGCTTCCAGCAGTGCGGCCTGCGTGCGCGGCGGCGCGCGATTGATCTCGTCAGCCAGCACGATGTTCGCGAAGATCGGCCCGCGCACGAATCGGAATGCGCGATGTCCCGTCGCCGAATCCTCTTCCAGCAGCTCGGTGCCGGTGATGTCGCTTGGCACGAGATCAGGCGTGAACTGGATGCGGCGGAAGTCCAGCTGCATCGCCTCGGACACGGCGCGCACCATCATCGTCTTCGCCAGCCCCGGCACGCCGACCAGCAGCGCGTGACCACCGGCGACGATCGCCAGCAGGATCTCGTCCAGCGCCTCCGTCTGCCCAACGATGCGACGTGCCACCTCGGCGCGCATCGCCTGCGCTGCAGCGATCAGCGATTGCGCGTCGACGTCCTGCTCAAGATCCGCGACGGCAGCCGAGTCGCGCGTCACTTGATCGGCTGCCGACGGCGGAAGTGCAGCAGCAGCGTCGAGCCATCCTGCACGCCCGCGTCGTGCAAGGATTTCGCCTCGTCGCGAATCTCGAATCCGCCGAGTTTTGTGACCACGTCACCGGGCAGCGGCACGTCCGGTGCGAGCACGGCCAGCGCACGAGCCTTCACGGTCGCGACAGAGGTCGAGGGGTCGGCGATGACCTTCACCGCGTCCCACGCTTCCAGCAGCTGCACGCGGATCGTGATGACGGCACCGCCGGTTGGCGCAAGCATGATTGCTTTTGCCGGAACGCGGAGCTGAGTGACGAAGGGCGGCATGACTTGTTGAGGATGGGTATGGCAGCACTGGACCACCGCCAAGTCAGGCGGACGGCACACTCGTCCGACCGGGATGCTACGCGGCAGGTGCCGCTGGGGTTGCGTCCGCCTCAGCAGCATCTGCCGGCGGAGGCAGCACTGGAGCCAACGGCGGCGCGACATAAACTGGCAGCGTCGACAGGAATCGCGCGATCTGCTGGTCGAACAGGTAGCTCGAGCCCGTCACGCGTGTGCCACCCGGAATGTCAACGACACCGAAGATCACGTCTTCCCCGCCCTGTCCGCGCATCGCGACGTACGTCGGCCCCGCCTTCTCCACGAACGCGGAGTAAATGCCGTTGCGCGTTGCGAAGTAGTCCGTGGCCGCCGACAGCACCGCCGCGCCGTCGAGCGAAGTGGTCGTTTCCTGCTGGGTGCGAATTGAGCTGGCCATCGCCCGAATGTAGCAGGATCCCGAGGCACCCGGCATGTTCGCCCGATGTTGCTTCAACAGCGGGCCCTTCGTGTGCTGACGCCGCATTCATGGACCGCCTTGGCGGAAGGCACGGTGTTTGAGCCGCTGCCAGACACATGCAACCGTCGCCCCTGGCATGGTCGGTGTCCGAGCATCATGCTGCCCCTGTACACCATCGATCCTGAGCCAGGCTGTGCGCGGCGGGAGCTCTGGCGCCGGGGTGCAGTTGGACTCAGTCGTCGCGAAACACGGTCACGCGGTGTGACCCGTCGCAGAACGGCGCCTCACGCGACGCACCGCAACGGCAGAGCGCCATCGAGTCCGCCTCGCGGAGCAATGATCCGTCCTCCCGCACGAGGTTGACCGGCCCCGTCAGCACGAGGGGGCCGTTCCGACGCAACCTGATGCACACTGCCGTCGTACTACTTTCGTCCGTTGCGTCCATCACGCAATTTAGCTTGCATCGAACACCACTACCATGGAGCGACAATGTCTGCTGATGCATCACGCAAGATCCTGATTTCCAGTTACCCCGCACCGGATGGCGCCGATGCCGCCCTGCAGTTCCTCAAGTCGGCGTCGATCAACCTCGGAAATGCCGCTGTCGTTAAGCGAGACAGCGATGGCAAGGTAGAGTTCAACGAGACGCAGGACTGGGGCATCGGCAAGAGCGCACTCGTGGGCGCGATCGCGGGCCTGCTGCTTCCTGGCGTCGGCACCATCACGATGGCGGCCGGCGGCGCACTCGCCGCGTACTTCATCGACCTGGGTTTCCCCGACCAGCTGCTGAAGCAGATGGGCGAAGGACTCGCCATGAACAGCTCCATGCTCGTCGTGCTGGTCGACGAGATGGGCGTTGCGCGCGCCTCGGAAGTGATCACGCAGGCCGGTGGCACGGTGATGGGCACGAGCCACGAAACGGATCACGCCGCCGCGATGGCAACGATGCAGCGGATGTAGCGGTCGTCACGACCGCACGAAGTACAGAACGGCGCCACTCACGGGGCGCCGTTCTGCATTGTGCGGTTCTGCATCGTGTGGTTCTGCATCCACCACTTCCATCGCGCAGATCATGCATGCCTGCGCGACACTGCAGCCCGCGATGTCCATGACAGGATGGACCGTACAGAACTCACGCCGTGATGCGATCCTGCACCCAGGTGCGCACCTGGTCCAAGGCGACACGCACCTGTGCCAGGGAATCGCGCTCGCGGATCGTCACGCTCTGGTCGGCCGCCGACTCGCTGTCGATGGTCACGCAGAACGGCGTGCCCACTTCGTCCTGACGACGATAGCGCTTGCCGATGCTACCGGTGGCGTCGTAATCCGCAGCAACAAAGCGGCGTAGCTCGTCGGCAAGCTTCGTCGCCATCTCCGGCTGCCCGTCCTTCTTCGTCAGCGGAAAGACCGCGGCCTTGATTGGCGCGAGCGCGGGATGCAGCCCCAGCACCACGCGACCCTCGTCCTCACCGGCGACTGCTTCCTCACGATACCCGTTCACCAGCACCGCCAGCGTGGTGCGATCGGCGCCGACACTCGTCTCGATTACATACGGCAGGTAGCGCTTGTTCGCCTGCTGGTCATAATACTCCAGCTTCTTGCCGCTGAACTGCTGGTGCTGCGCCAGGTCGAAGTCGCCGCGATTGTGGATGCCCTCGATTTCCTGGAAGCCCAGCGTACCGCCGAAGTCGAAGTTGATGTCGAAGGCAGCGCGTGCGTAATGCGCCAGCTCACCCGCTGCGTGCTGGTGAAACTGCAGGCGATCAGCGGAGAGGCCGAGCGATGTGTGCCACGCCATGCGATCCGCTTTCCACTGCTCGAAATGCTCCATGTCCGTACCGGGCTCCACGAAGTACTGCATCTCCATCTGCTCGAACTCTCGCGTGCGGAAGATGAAGTTTCCCGGCGTGATCTCGTTGCGGAACGCCTTGCCGATCTGCGCGATGCCGAACGGCACCTTCTGGCGGGCGCTCTGCTGCACGTTGAGGAAATTCACGAAAATGCCCTGCGCGGTTTCGGGGCGCAGGTACACGGTGCTCGCGCTCTCCTCCACGGGCCCCATGAACGTCTTGAACATCAGGTTGAACATGCGCGGCTCGGTGAGCTGACAGGCATCGTGCTGGCCCGGCTGCCTGCTCGGCTTCTGCGGGCAACGCGCATCTTCCAGCCTGTCAGCGCGGAAGCGGCCCTTGCAGACCTTGCAGTCCACCAGCGGATCGGTGAACCCGGCCACGTGGCCGCTGGCTTCCCATGTCTTCGGGTGCATCAAAATCGCGGCGTCCAGCCCCTCGACGTCGTCGCGCATCCGGACCATGCTGGCCCACCACCGCTCCTTCAGGTTCTTCTTCAGTTCCACGCCCAGCGGCCCGTAATCCCACACGCTGCCGGTGCCACCGTAGATCTCGCAACTCTGGAAGATGAAGCCGCGCCGCTTGGAGAGTGACACGAGCTTGTCCATCACGTCGGGTTGGGTACTGGCTGCCATGAAGCTGACCTCTGCCAAGTGTGGCGCCCCTGGATGCCGCGGCCGGGCGCCGCGACTGGGTGGGGTGCACTGGTGTGGTGAAGATAGTGCAGGCTGGACCGACCGGCTGCGGCGGCGGAAAGTCCGGTCCGCGCCACGAAACACCCGGGAACAGATGGTATCATGTCGGAACGTCCCGCGAGCCCGAGACGTAAAAACAGCAGGTCCACATTTCACCGAGGCATGCATGCGTTCCATCCGCACTGCTGATACGATCAATGGTGCCGCCTTGCTTGCACTGCTCGCGTTCACGCCGTGCGACGCGCAGGTCGTCGTCACTGGCACGGTGCGCGACAGCCTTACCGGAAAGCCGTTCGCTGGCGCACAGGTGGAATTGGTCCCTGTCACCAGCCCCTGGATGGCCGGCTTCTCTGCACGCAGCGATTCGAGTGGCCGCTACACGATCAGCGATGTGGTGCCCGGCACGTACCACTTTGGATTCCAGCACCCGCGTCTCGACTCGCTCGGGATGGACCCGGTAGTGCGCTCGCTCGAAGTGCGTGCATCCCGGGCACGCATCACCGCCGATCTCGCGCTGCCCACCGCGCGAACCTTCGCCCGCACCCTCTGTCGCGCACGCTCGGACAACAGCGGCGTCCTGATCGGGCGCGTGATCGATGCCCGTGACGGCCAACCGGTTGTGCGCGGCACTGTGCACGTGCGCTGGGGCACGGTGCGCGTGGCCGATGACGGCGTCCGCAACGAGGTGGTTCAGCGCACGGCTCAGGTACGCGACGATGGTCGCTTCATCGCCTGCGGTGTGCCGACTGACGGACCGATCGAGGTGCAGGCGGTTGCGAATCCGCCGACGCACGGACAGACCGCTCCACTTCGCATCACGAGCGGAAACGTCGAGCTGACCTTCGACTACGATACGCCGCTCAGGCATCGCGACCTGTATGTCGCACCGGAGGAACGAGACACGGCAGCGACTGGTGGCGGCGCAAGCGCCGATGTCGCACGTGCCGGCGCAGCCAGCACCGCCGACAGTGTTTCGCGCCTCGCGCGCGGGCCGCGGATGGGCAGCGCCCGCATGACAGGCCGCGTCATCGCCGAGAACGGCCGCCCGGTGCGTGCCGCCCGCATCATCGTGCGAGAAGCGGGTGCCGAGGGCATCAGCGACACCACCGGCGCATTTCGTCTCACCGGCCTGCCGCTCGGCACGCACACCGTCGAGATGCTGGCACTCGGCTTCGATCCGATGCGTACCGCCGCCGACCTGCGTGCCGACCGCGATGCCATCGTCACCTTCAACGCGACCGGGCGCGTGCGGACGCTCACCGGCATCACCGTGCGCGACCGCGCCGGCGACCCGGGAGGCTTCAGGCAGCGCCGCGCGCGCGGACTTGGCTACTTCGTCGATGCCGACCAGATTCGCCGCTGGGGGCCGCCGTCACTTGGCAACGCGCTGGCGATGTCGCCGATGCTGCGTCGTGGCATGACGGGGCGCGGTGGCTGCACGCCCACGATCTTCGTGGATGGCGTGCGCATCGAGATCGGCCCGGTCGATGAGGTGCTCGTCGGCATGGATATCGGCGGAGTCGAGGTGTACGCGAACCCGGCCGATGTTCCGCCACAGTTCGGAAGTCCGGGTAGTCGGTTTGGTGCATTGCCGCTCTCCGGCGGCTGTTCGACGATCGTCGTCTGGACGAAGGCCTTCGTGAACTGAGACGGCCAATAACTCGGGAGAGCGCATGGCCGGTATATTCTCCGCTCATCACGCGACAACCGGCCATTCGCTGGTGAGCCACGCTGGCCGTGCGTGATCCGACCTGCCGAGGAGATGATGGGATTTGCGCGTTCAGTTCGTGTCGCATTGCCAGTCGTCGCGCTCCTCGCACTTGCGCACTCACGGCTCGCTGCCCAATCCATAGTCAGTGGCTTCGTGCGCGACAGTCTCGCCGGCACGCCACTCGTCGGCGCAATCATACAGCTGATCCCGTCAGCAACACCCTGGGCCGCCGGTCGCACCACCAAAAGCGATGCCATCGGTCGCTACCGCGTCGATTCGATCCCGCCGGGCCAGTACATCCTCGGCTTCGAGCACCCGCGACTCGATACGCTGGGACTCGACGCCATCACTCGCACGATCGAAGTGGTCAGCAGCGTGCGCGTCATGCGCGCCGACCTCGCGATCCCGGGCGGGCGCACCTTCGTGACGTCGCTCTGCGGACCATCCGTGGACAGCGCGGGCGCCGTGATCGGACGCGTGTTCGCCGCGACCGAGGGCGAGCTCATTGCCGGGGGCAGCGTCGTAATACGGTGGGCGCAGATGCGGTTCGATGCCGGCGGCGTCGGTCGCACGATGATGCAGACGGTGGCGAAATTCGGTGAGGATGGGCGATATGTCGCCTGCGGCGTACCCACAGGCGCTCCGGTGCTGGTCAGCGCGCGTGGTGGCACTGGTGCGGGGGTGCGCGGCAGCAGCAGCGGGATCGGGTT
>JACMPK010000072.1 GCA_014377535.1 Gemmatimonadaceae bacterium | reverse complement strand
GGAGCGGCTGTACGCCGGTGGCCCCACCACGGTGCGCGGGTACCGGCAGAACGAGCTCGGGCCCGTGGCCTATGTCGTGAGTCCCGATTCGCTGCAGCCGTTCGTGCGCATCGATCGCGGAAACGGCACGTTCAATTATGAAGTGAATCCCAGCGTACAGCCGTTCCGCATCGTGCCGGTTGGCGGCAACACGGTGTTCGTGGGCAACGTCGAATTGCGGATTCGCAGTCCCCTGCTGCCTACGCTGCTGCAGTGGACGCTGTTCACCGATGTGGGGCAGGTCTGGAGCCGCGGCGGCAGCGATGCCAGCCTGCGCAGCAGCACGCTGCGCACCACGCCGGGCATCGGCGCGCGCATCTTCTCACCGATCGGCGTGATCCGCCTGGACTTCGGCTACAACAACTATGCGCCGCGCGCCGGCGCAGCGTATTTCAACGACCTGCCGCGCGCCGATGGCACGCAGGCGCTGCTGTGCGTGAGCCCGGGCAACGGCATCATTGCGCGCGAGGCGCGCGATCCCGATGGCTCGGCGCGTGTGGTGCAGGATGCCTACGCGCAGTGCCGCGGCTCGTATTCGCCGGCGCGCAATCGTGGCGCGCTGGGCCCGTTCACCTTTTTCTTCGCGATCGGGCAGGCGTTCTGACCCGATGATCCGTCGTCGTCGGCTGGTACTGGTGGCAGGCTTCATCACGGTGCTCGTGATGATGCTTGGCGCCGTGGGCTCGGTGCTGCTGCTCACGGGCACCGACATTGGCCGTCGCTGGGTGCGCGACCTCGTGGTCACGCGCCTGTCGCCTGCCGTGAAGGGACGGCTGCACCTTGGCCGTATCAGCGGGCCGATCCTGACCGGCATCACGCTGGATTCGCTGGAGATCGCGGACAGCGCCGGTGTCGTGATGATCGCTGCGGGCCGCACCACGATGCGCTGGGATCCGCGCGATTTTCTCGACCGGCGCATCCTGATCCAGCGGCTCGTGGCGGACAATGTCTTCCTCCAAGTCATCAAGTACCGCGACGGCGACTGGAACTACAAGCGCATCTTTCCGTCGGGGCCGAAGGGCAGGCCTCGTGCGCAGGGCAGCTTCGGCGAGTTCCTGGTGCTCGATTCCGTGTCGCTGCAGCGCGGCAGCTTCATGCTCCAGATGCCCTGGAGCCCGGATGACTCGTTGAAGGGGGCGCGTCGCGACAGTTCCATCACGTTCAACGTCGCGCGGAAGAACGCCGACATCCGGCGCACGGCGCGAGGGCTGGTTCGCACATGGCGGTGGACGGAGGCTCTGGTCAACCTGTCGCATGTACGCATGGCACATCCGGACTCGATGGACCGCGTCTTCCGGGTGAGTGAGCTGAACATGACGGAGTCTGACCCCCGGTTCCGATTCGACAAGCTGCGGGGCGATTTCCGCTGGCTCGGTGATTCGATCTGGCTCGACCTGCCGCATTTCCAGCTGCCGGGTTCCGTGGGCTCGGCGCGCGGCAAGGTCACGTGGGGCAGCGACCTGCCGGTGCGCTACGACGTCGCGATCCACGGCGAAAAGGTCGCGATGCGTGACATCTCGTGGCTGACGCAGACGTTCCCTACCGACGGTGGCGGGTCAATGGATCTGCTGATACGCAACGATCCGGCGAAGCTCAGTGTGCTGAAGTACGCGCTCACGAACATCGATGCGCGCAGCCACGACTCGCATCTGCGTGGCCGCATGACGTGGGGCGTGGGCGGACCGGTCATCACGCTCACGAATGTCGACCTGCGCGCGGACCCGCTGGACTTCGCGCTGCTGCGCCAGTTCAACGGCATCCCGTTCCCGTACGCGTGGCGCGGCCAAATCACCGGCACCGTGAAGGCGCGCGGCGGACCGTTGCACCGCTTCGACGTTGACGACATGCGCTTCGCGTTCGCCGATGCGAACGTGCCGGGCGCCTTGAGCATCGGACGAGGCAAGGGGCAGGTGGACATTCTCTACCCCGCGTTCACACGCTTCCGTGGCTTCGTTGTGCAGGTGGCCCGTGCCGACCTGCGCACGCCGCGGTTTTTGAACAAGGAATTCGCACGGCTGAACGGTGCCGTCCGCGGCAGTGCGACGCTCGACTCGCTCTGGTACGACCTGCGCATCCGCAACCTGGACGTGTTTCACGACGACGGCACCGGCGCCCCGCCCTCACACGTGACCGGCGGCGGCCGCATCACGCTCGAGCCGGCGTTCGTGCACTACGACATGCAGCTGAACGCCGAGCCGCTGTCGTTCACCATGTTGGGCAACTCGTACGTGATGATGCCGTTGCGCGGCACGATGTCGGGGCCGATCACGGTGAAGGGTACCATCGCAGCGCTCGAGGTCACGGCGAAGCTCGCGGGCGAGGCCGGCGCGATTTCCGGCAGCGGCGTCATTGACATCGATCCGACGTCGTACGCGCTGAAGGGACAGGCCGCCTTCGATCGCATCGACATGCGGACGCTGCTCGCACGATCGACGGCATCAGTCACGCAGCTCAGCGGACGCGCCGACGTGGATATTCGTGGCGATTCGCTGCCAACGCTCGACGGCATGTTCTCCCTGATGCTCGGTCGCTCGCGTGTGGACGCGTTGCGCATCACCGACGGACTCGCGCGCGTGCGCTTCCGCGACGGCATCGCGAGCCTCGATTCATTGTCGCTCGTGTCGCCGTCGGTCACCATCGGTGCACGCGGCGGCCTGGGACTGCGTGCCGGCCGCAGCGACTCGTTGCTGTTCCGCGTCACGGTCGATTCGCTCGGCGGCCTGCGTCCATGGCTCAGCAGCGCATCCGGAGACACGCCTGATTCGCTCAGCGGCACCATCGTGCTGCGCGGACGGGTCAGCGGCTGGCTGGACTCCGTGGCCGTGGCGACGACGCTCTCCGGCCGTGACGTGCTGAGCAACACGCTGGCCTCCGGCGTGGCCGACCTTACCGCGACCGGTGCGTTCGTGCGCGGCGCGCCGAGCGGCAGGCTCTCGTTCGAGGCCGACAGCGTGCGCGCGGGGCCACTGCTGCTCACCGCGCTCACGATGCGCGGTGACTTCACGTCGGCACGCAACGGCACCATCGCGCTCACGGCACATGGCGACAGTGGCGTGCGCGTGGGCATCGATGCCACGACGCGTGGCGCGGGCGATACCCTCGTCACGACAATTTCCTCCATGGTCGCGGCTGGTCCGCAGGCGCGCTGGTCGCTGCTGCATCCGGCGACGATCACGCGCATCGGTGGCGACACGTACCTGGATTCGCTCGTGATCGGCGACACGGGTGTGGCGCGGGTGCGAGTCACCGCACATGTGCCGGCGCACGACACGCTCAGCGTCGCGCTGAACGCCGCACGCGTGCCATTGCGTGACCTGGGCTGGATCACGCGACGTGAACGCACGCTTACGGGCCTGCTCGATGCGAACCTGCGCGTGCAGGGCACACGCGAGACGCCGACCGCCGCGCTCACCGCTCGCGCCACCGCGCTCACCATTGGCGCCACCGCCATCGGCGAGGCCACGCTGGGCAGCGTCTACGCCGCAGGGTCGTTCAGCAGCGACGTGTCCGTGAGTGCACGGAACCGCACCACACCGCTACTCGCCGCGCGCATCGTGCTGCCGGTGAGCGCCACGCTCGACGCTTTTCCGCAACTGTTGCGCGATGCGCCGGTGACCGGCTCGCTCACCCTCAACGAGACGCCGCTCGCGCTGTTCGAGGCCGGGACCTCGGCAATCACCAACGCCAGCGGCACGCTCTCGGGCCAGCTCACGCTGGCGGGCTCCGTGCGCGAGCTGCGCATGAACGGAACCGTGAATTTGACCGATGGCGCCGGCGATGTCACGCCGCTCGGCGTGCGTCTGGTCGGCATGGATGGCGCGCTCAAGTTCGCCGGCGACAACGTCACGCTGTCACGACTCACGGTCAGCGGTGCGGGCTCGCGCGGCGGCTCGGCGGTGCTCAGCGGTCGCGTGGGCTTCGCGTCGCTCGACGAACCATCGTTCGATCTCTCGGTGCAGGCCAGCAACCTGCGGATTCTCGACAGGCCGCGCATCGCCACGCTGCAGGTCTCGACCGACGCCGCCGGCCTGCAGATCCGCGGCACGCAACGCAGTTCCGTGCTCACCGGCAGCGTCACCATCCCCAGCGGCGACATCACGATCCCGGAGCTTGGCGTCGCCAAGAATCTCGTCTCGATCAATGATCCGGAGTTCTACACGCTCATCGACACCACCACCACGCAAGGTCGATCGCTGCTTGCCGCTGCGCCGTCGCCGCTGCTGCGCAATCTGCAGGTGCGCGGCGTGCGACTCTTCATGGGCAACAACGTCTGGCTGCGCTCCGCTGAGGCGAACATCAAGCTCGCCGGCGACGTGGGCGTGACGCTGGGACGTGCCCGTCAGGATTCCTCCCGCGTGCAACTCGCGCTGGATGGCACGCTGCTCGCCGAGCGCGGCACGTATCGGCTGAACCTCGGCTTTGGCGCCGTGCAGCGCACGTTCGAGCTCGAGCGAGGCACGCTCAAGTTCTTCGGCGAGCCCGAACTCAATCCCGCGCTCGACATCCAGGCCGTGAACATCGTGCGGCAGTACACGCGGCAGGATCGCGATATCCCGGTCCGCATGACCATCGGCGGCACACTCGTCGCACCGACGCTCAAGCTCGGAAGCGGCGATCCGTCGCTGCTGCTCTCCGAGTCCGACGCGATCAGCTATCTGTTCACCGGCCGTCCCAGCTTCGCGGTCACCACTGCCGCCGACCAGTATTCGTCGCAGACCGCCAGTGTCCTCCTGCCGACACTAGGCAGCTACTTCGGTGATCGTGTCGCGCGTGCGCTTGGCTTCGACCAGTTCCAGATCGAGACGGCGGGTGGCGTGAGCGGCCAGCAGTTCGGCCCGACCTCGGTGCTCGCCAGCACGCGCCTGGGTGGCGGTGTGCAGATCGGCGGGCGCACCTTCGTGCGCGCGACCGTGGGCCTCTGTCAGCTGTTCGGACAGAGCCAGATCAGCACCAACCAGCCGCTCGTGAACTCCATCGGTGCAAAGCTCGAGTACCGCTTCACGCAGTGGATTTCCGCGTCGGTTGGCCTCGAGCCGCCGACCACGGTGCTGCAGTGCAACAACAACGTGAACGCCCGCAACTTCGTCCCGACACCGCAGCAGTTCGGTCTCGACATCACCCGCAAGTGGGAGTACTGACCTGATGACGAGCCCCATCATCGGCCATGCATTCGTGCGCAGCGCGATCGCGCCCATGTTCGCCGAGCCACGGATCACGGCCGCGCAGGTGTCGCAGCGCCTGTCCGGACATCCCGTGTACGTTCTCGAGTCACGCCCTGCCCAGTGGCATCGGGTGCGCGGCATGGACGACTACGAGGGCTGGATGCACGACGGCTACTTCATGCGCCTGGTCGACGAGGCGCCCGTGGTGGCGACCACCGCGCAGGATTTTGCGCTGACCTACGTGCCGCGCGTCTCGCTTGGCGTGATCACGCGCAGCGAGCGTCATGGCATGCGCGCCCTGCCGCTGGGCGCGTGGCTGGACCTGGACGAGGAGATCGTGGACGGTGACGTGGCCGCGCTGAACGAGATGGACCAGAAGTTCGCGACCGAACCCGATGCGATTGCGCAGTCGGCCGTCGAGTGGTTCGAGGGCACGTCGTACCAGTGGGGCGGCATCACGCCGTGGGGCGCGGACTGCAGCGGTTTCGTGCAGACCATCTTCAACGTGCACGGCGTGCAGCTCCCCCGCGATGCGCACCAGCAGGCGCTGCAGGGCACCGAGGTTTCACGCGACGTGCTGCGTCCCTCGGACCTGCTCTTCTTTTCCGACCAACCCGACAAGCGCATCACGCATGTCGGCGTCGCCCTCGCCGGCGACCGCCTTGCCCACGTCTCACTTGGCCGCGGCGGGTTTGCACTGGAGTGGCTCGGTGATTCCGACGATCCCTACATCGCGGCTCTGGCGGCTCGCTTCGTCACTGCGCGACGCGTGTTGTAGCGCGGGCTCGTCAGGTCTGCTTCCGTGGAAGTTCGTCAACTCTTTTCACGCGGAGCCGCGGAGGCGCGGAGGGATCCTCGCCCGGCTCCACGGTCGGCGCGGAGGCAGCATACGGCGGCTTTGGGAACAGCAGGTGGCCATTCACCCCCAAAAAACTCTTTCAGCATCGATGCGCACCGCAGCTCGCTATTGAGGCCGAACTCTCCGCGGCTCCGCGCCTCCGCGTGAAAAGAGTTGACGATCCTCCACCCACGCAGACCTGACGGCCCGCGCAACCGAGCATAGGCGGCTTACGAGAGCAGCCCCGCCGGGGCCCCGGGCGCGAGTGGCAGCATCGACTCCAGCACCTGAGTGACGTGCAGCGCCGTGCGCGAGGCCTCGACGTCATCGATGGAGACGAGCATGGTGTAGATGCCGGGTGTGTCCAGCGGCAGGTCGATCACGGCCAGCAGCGGCACGTCAATGCCCTCGGCGCCGTCCGGCGCCTCGCCCACCACCAACTCGCCCCGCGATGACCAGAGCACCTCGCCGCCCGGGCTCGCCCACTCCAGGCCCACGCCATGTGGCCCCCGGTCCTCGGTCACGGCCTTCAGGCGAACCACGAAGGTCGCGCGCGGATGAAGGGAGGGGAGCTGGCCGACATGCAGCGCGTCGAAGACCCCGAGGATGTTGAGCTTTCCTTCCTGCGAGACGTTGGCAGCGTCGGCGAACAGCGCGAATTGAACATGCATGCAGGCATGCTACCCACGTCCGGCTGAAGCGGGAAGGCATGCCGGGGGTGGCTAGATTCTCCCCGATGTCTGCCACCGCCGCACCATCCACCGCTGTTTCACCCACGCCCGTCGTGACGGCCGCCGCGTCCGACACACCGGGGTTCGGAAAGATCGACGTCATGCTGCTGCTCATGGCTGCGATCTGGGGCGCGAATTTCTTCGCGGTGCAGTACGGCACGGCGCACATGCCGGGGCTCTCGTTCAACACATCGCGCATGGCGCTCGGCGCGCTCGTGATCTTGGTGGTCGGGCTGCTGACAGTCCGCGAACCATGGCCGTCGCGTGCGGACACCGCGAAGCTCGTGCTCTACGGCGTACTTGGCAACGGTATTTACCAGTATTTCTTCGTGATGGGCCTGTCACGCGCGCGCGGCGGCTCGGCCTCGCTGATTCTGGCGGCGTCACCGGCCGCGCTCGCGCTGCTCGCCTGGGCTACGCGCACGGAGAAGATGACCCGCTTCCTCATCGGCGGCGTGCTGCTCTCCATCACCGGCGTCGCGATGGTCATGCTGGGCGACAATGCCACGCATGGCAACGGCGGCAGCTGGTTGGGCAGCATTTATCTGGCGATGGCCGTGGTGTCGTGGGCCGTGTACGCCACGCTCCTTCGACCGCTCACGCAGCGCGTCAATGGCCTGCAGCTCACGCTGCTCACGCTCGCGGGTGGACTGGTGCCGCTGTTGCTGCTCACGGGCCGCGACCTGCTTGCGACCGACTGGGTCACGCTCACCTGGCATACCTGGGCCGCGATGGCGTACGCCGGACTTGGCGCAATCGGCATCGCGTATCTGATCTACTATCACGGCCTGAAGAAGCTCGGCGCCACCCGTACGTCGCTCTATGCGAACCTTCAGCCGTTCGTGGCCATTCTGGTCGCGTGGCAGTTTCAGAATGACCGTCCAACCATCTGGCAGCTCATGGGCTTTCTCTGCATCACCGGCGGTCTGCTGCTGGCACGGCGGACGGCATGACCGTTCTCGTCCTGTTCGACATCGACGGTACGCTGCTGCTCGCGAGTGGCTCGGGGCGGCGCAGTGTGCATCAGGCGATGCATGACGTGTTCGGAGCCAGCGGCCCGGAGTCGCACCCGTTCGACGGCAAGACCGACCCGCAGATCATCCGCGAACTCGGCACGCTGGCGGGAATGACGGACGACGTCATCACCGAGCGCATGACCGCAGCGCTCGATCGCTACTTCTCGTATCTCGAGGCCGATATCACCGCCAGGCCGGATACGGTGCAGCTGCTGCCCGGCGTGCACGCGCTGCTCGATGCGCTCGAGGCGCGTGACGACGTGATGCTCGGCCTGCTCACGGGCAACATCAAGGCAGGGGCTGTATTGAAGCTGCGTACCGTGAACGTCGCGCCGGAACGCTTCCTCGTGGGTGCGTACGGTTGCGATGCGCCGTCGCGCCCCGACCTGCCGGCCATCGCCCAGACGCGTGCCTCCGCTCACCTCGGCGCGGACTTGCCTGGCGCGCGCATCGTGATCATCGGCGACACGCCGCACGACCTCACCTGCGGCAACGGCATCGGTGCGCTGGCGATCGGCGTCGAGACCGGCCGCTATCGCTCGGGAGACCTGCAGCCGCACAATCCGCTGGCCGTGTTCGCGAACCTCGTCGACACCGACGCAGTCGTCGCGGCCATCACGAGCGTCGCCGTGGAGCGCGCAGCCTGATGCGGCTCGGCGACGGGTTGCTGTCGGCACGCCTGCAGGGCGCGTGGCAGGATCGCTCGCTGGATTTCGATGCACTCGTGCAGCTCGAGGAGCGCATGGTGCAGGTCACCTTCAACTCCGCAAAGCCGGAGCGCATCGACATCGATGTCGACGACATTGACGGTGCGGTGCTCGTTGATGACACGCTGACGCTGCATGTCAGCACAGGCACGCCGATCGTGCTCTACGGCTCGCCGCACCTGGAAGGATTTCGGCACCGGCTCGAGGCGGCAGTCTGCAGCTTTCCCGCGCAGACGCTCTCGTTGCGCGGCTTCGGTTCGGAACGCAGCGCACCTGGCTCCGATCACGACCGCTGGTTCGAGGCGCTGCTCACGTCGCGCAGGGTGGCCGAGGAGACGCGCACGGTCGAGACACAGCGTCGCGCATTCGATGCCGACCGGTTGTCGCGTCATGCGCAGGCGCTGCGCAATGAGCTGGCGGCGGAACGACATACCTCGCCGGCCGACCGCCGCGCGCTGGCGGCCGAGCTCGAGGAGCTGGCTGCTCCATTTACCGCGGCGTTGCGTAACCTGGAATCAGCGGCGACCGAACTGCGCCACGCTGCGCACGCGAGGCAGTTTGAGCAGTGGCGGCGATGGACCGGCCTCGTGCAGCGTGCCTTTCGCGCCGCCGACGATGTCTGGACGTTGATGGTGCCGGTGCTCTGCGACTCGCGCGGCGCCAAGGGGACCCTCTGGCGACGGATCCTCAGCGGCCGTTCGTCGCGGGGCGGCGCGTGATCTGTGGCCTCGGAATGGATCTGGCGGACATCGACCGGATCGCGCGCGTGCTGGCGCGTCATCCCGAACGTGCCAGAGCACGTCTCTTCACCGCCGGTGAGCGCGCATACTGCGACCGTCGCGCCGAGCCCGCGCGGCACTTCGCGGCCAGATTCGCGGCCAAGGAGGCCGCGTACAAGGCACTGTCCGGTTCGGAAGAGGCACGCCACATCCACTGGCAGCAGATCGAGGTCACCAACTCGCCGATCGATGGCCGGCCGATACTCCGCCTC
>JACMPK010000006.1 GCA_014377535.1 Gemmatimonadaceae bacterium | reverse complement strand
GCGTACATTGGTGAGGACCGCTGGGCTGATCTGCGTCGGCGTTGCCGAAGTGGGGCCGATCACGCCGTCACCCAACTGCCCAGGGGCGTCAGCGCCCCACGCCCAGACAGTGCCATCGTTCTTCAACGCAACGGTATGAGACGCGCCAGCGGTGATACTGCGCACGTCGCTGAGGACCGCTGGGCTGATCTGCGTCGGCGTTGCCGAATCAGGACCGATCACGCCATCACCCAACTGCCCAGAGGCGTCAGCGCCCCACGCCCAGTCAGGGCCATCGTTCTTCAGGGCAACGGTGTGCGAGCCCCCGGCGGCAATCTGGGTGAACTCGGTTTCGTCTGGTGCAGTAGCGTGAGCTGCAGCTGGCGAGAGCAGCACCGCCGACAGCATGCATGTGACCAGCATGAGTGTGTGCACACGCGACCAGACGCCGGGCGATGATGCGCTTATGGTACGAACATGTTTCGGCACTTCCACCCCCGCTGCGGCGCGCGAGCTCATGGTGCGGTCGGACGTCAACGCGCGGGGCATGCGGTCTACATCGGAAGCGCGGCCGTGCACCTTGAACGGCACCCGGCCGTCGCGTCGACAAATATCGCCCAATTGCATCTGGCCGACCCCATGCACGCGTGGGCTCAGCGTCGGATTCTCGACGGCATGCAGTCTGATTTTCATCGAAACCGCATCGATCGTCGGCGTGCACGAATCAGCGACGATCGCGGTTCCTCGGAACTGACACCGATTTGGCTGACACCAGCCTGAGAGATCGTCCGATCTTTCAGCTCAGGTGTCAACCAAACTGTGGGCAGTCCCCGATGCGGCAGCGAGAGAACGTGCCCCGGGATCGCTTACGAAGTCTGAAGAATCAGGTATCCATAGCCACATCTACGTCAGTGGATGCGTGCCATGACCGTTAGAACAACGCTGGCTGCTTGCCCGGTGGCCGTACCATCAGCCCGTCCCGTTCCAGGTGGCGACGTGCGTGCCGGAACCACGAGCTGAAGCTGTCGAGGCTGCGTGTCTCGGCTTGCGGCACCAAGCGCAGGGGAGATTCGAGCTCCGCCGCCCATCCGCGGGTGTATGGATGCGCGCGGGCGCGCACCGACCTGGCCGTTGCAAGATTGGGAAGGTCGTCGAACTCGCCGACGAACAGCTCCAGGCGCGGCACCTGCTGCGCCAGCTGGGTGATGAACTGCATCCGATGCGCAGCGAGCGGGTGCGCGACCAGCAGCGATGGTTCGAGCACCAAGATGCGACGCGTCACGGCAGGGTCGGCGCCGGCGTGCCAATCGCGCAGGAGGGTGTATGGGTGGTACGCCAGCACATCCTGGCCCGTCTCGATCGCGCCGCGCAACATCGCCTCGGGAAACGGCACGTACGCAAGCTCGGGCTCGGCACGCTCCTGCAGCTCGGGCGGCACCGGACCCAACTCGAGATCCTCGTACGGCCGGTCGAGCGCGGTGCCCGAGCCGGCTTGCGGCTCGCTCACGCCGAACTTGTCGAGGTTGCGCTGGTCGGCGACGTAGCGCTTGGATCGACTGGTGCCCGCCACCCACTGCCACGACAGGTGGTTGGAGGCGAGGTCCCCATCGAGCAGGTGGTAGTGCATCCATTCGGCGGCGTCACGCCACGGGGCGCGGCCCACGTTGCAGACCAGAGCTGCGATCCACATCCGGGCGTGGTTGTGGACGTATCCATGTTCGATGAGTGCCCGCAACTGCTCGTCGATCGCGAGCATGCCGGTGCGCGCCGACAACACGCTCGCCGGCACCCCTCGCCCCTGGACGCCCTCCTGTGGTCGACGTGTGTCCTGCAGAATTCCGCCGTCGCGATCCCACCACACGTGGTGGTGGTAGTCCCGCCATGCGAATTCGTAGATCAGCTTCTCGCAGGCAGCGGCGCCGTGTCGTTCCACGACGCGTTCGGCGACCGCTCGGGGATCGATGACGCCGTGCGTGAAGTACGGTGAAAGCCGCGTGACCGCTCCGTCGACGTGGTTACGCGTGCGCTGGTAGGCGCGAGGCTCGATCGCGTCGATCCGCGCGTCGATCGAGGGTGTGTCGACTGGAAATGTTTGAGCTTCGAGGTGCCTCATCCCAACAAGTATGAGAGATCTTCGTGAGGCCATCTTCCGCCCGCGCGCGCAGCGAACGCCGCGAGTTCAGTTCGGCGCGGGCGCCGCGTCCTGGTCCTGCTTCGGGGCGAGCGGCGACGGCTCGACGCGCAGCACCTTGGCCAAGCCCGCCGGCAGCCACCAATTCCACCGCCCGAATGCGCTGACCAACGCGGGCACTAGCAGCGCGCGCACGATCGTGGCTCGAGGTACAGGAACGTGCGAAGCGTTACGCTTGGGCTCGCGCGACCGCCAACCGCGATCTGTCCTGCTGCGCATGGAAATCAGCGAAGGTCACACCGACGGGCAGCGCCCGCGCGCCACGTCATGAGTCAGCGGCAGGACCGGGCGTCGAACTCTGTGGCGGCAGCCGAGGGCGTTCGGGTGGGACTTCCAGCTGCGCCAACCGCGCTTCTATCCGCACGAGCGCGGAGGTGATCGTCTCGAGGTCGCGATCGATCTTGCGTTCCTCGTCACCGACCTCCTCTGCCAAGAGCGCCGTTGCGATGCTGGCCGTGAGAATCGACACCAGCGCTATGCCCGTGAACATGAGCACGATGGCGATGAGGCGTCCGGCGGTCGTTGCGGGAACGTAGTCGCCGTAGCCGACGGTGGTCACGGTACTGGACGCCCACCAGATGCCATCCCAGATGTTTGCGAACTCGGTGTGATCGGTCAATGACACCGCGTATCCAGCGGTAACGACCGTCACGACTGTCAATGCGGCAACAATCCTGAGTGCCCGTCGCGAGATCAGCGCATGCGGCGCGATGACGAACCTCGAGACATGCAGGCGCCGCGCCTTCCAGCTAGCCATGACATCACCTTTCAAAGTTGCCTCGTTGCACTTGATCACGACAAGCAGGTAGAGGCCCGTCGCACACGCGGATGCGAAGTCGACAGATGGCCGGCAACGAAACGGCGCCATCGGTTTTCTCCTCCGACATGATACGCCACGCCTGACGTACGTTCAGCTTTGGGCGGTGTGCGGGTGTGCGGGAGCGATGAGCATCTGGACGTTCTTGACCAACCACGGCCAGTCACACGCGAGCGCGTCAGCACCTGCCATTGTCGAGTTCGATTATCGATCGAGCGCGAGGATCCAGCAGCTTTACCAGCGACATGCGTGTCGCTTCATGGACACCGTGGTACCGTCGGGGAGGTCAGTGAAGGGGAGTACCCCATTCGGCGTCAGCCGAGGAGGGCGCGTCGTCAACACGAAGCTTCGGCTTCCGGCGTGTCAGGGCTCGAGAGAGCTCCGGGGGAGACCTTCGGTTCAACTGCGGTTCGCCACAGCGGCGGGTCCGTGCAACCGAAAGATCTCCCATGCGCGAGCACCATCTCGATGCGTCCATGCCCCCGTCTCACACGCGTGCAGTGCTGTTTGAAGATGCGTACGAGGCCGGTGAACTGCTCGGCATCCGTCTCGCCTCGCTGCCCCACATCAGGGCGCTCGACCACGGAACGACCGTGCTTGTCGGCGTCACGGAGGGCGGGCTTCCGCTCGCGTACATGGTGAGTGCAGCACTTCCGATGCGCGTTGAACCGGCTCCGGTGGCATCCATCCGAGCGCCGTTCCATCGCGACATCAGGGTGGGGATGCTCG
>JACMPK010000071.1 GCA_014377535.1 Gemmatimonadaceae bacterium | reverse complement strand
GGCTCGCCATTTTTCTATTCACTACATCCATTTTCTGCTCACTCCGCGCCGTGAGCAGTTTGGTTAAGTGTTACGAGACGAATCACTCGTCCGGGCTCGCCTGTCGCAGCAGGTTGAATTCCGCGTCGCCACTCATGGCATTGGGATGCGTCGTAAGTTCGCTGGCGAGCAGCAGCGTGGACTGCGTTGCAAACGCATGCGCACAACCTTGCGCCTTTGGCCTGGTTCATAAATACGTCTTTTTCGACATAGCATTTTTGGGATAGGCATCAGCGGATACAAATGCGGTCAGTCTAAGTCGCGTGAGCTGCGAATAGTCCCAATAATCCGCGCCACGAGTTGCGTTTTGCGAGTAGGTGCAGCGTCATTTATATACGGTCGCTAAGCACCACGTCGCCCGCTTTTACAACGCGCGTGAGCAGCGTGCCGGCTTGTGACGCATGTACCGCTGTGTATACGATGCGTGCGCGCCATCACCCGCTCGGGCCTGTCCCGGCGTCTCCTCTGCCACTTCGCCATTGTTAGTGTCGCTGTGCGCACTCGCGACCAAGCGTTCAACGCTGGCCTGTTGGGCGGAGGCGACCTACGCGAAGCGATGGGCGCCGTCTCGCGCGCATGTGCTATTTACGCTGGCGGCAAGCTAGAGCTTCGGTCCGTGAATACATCGCATGCCGACAAGTGATGCAGGTGCGCCTTTCGCCACGCGTCGACTACGAGTGGCAACTGTTCCTCGGCGGCTTGCCGCACTTGTGCAGTTTGCCTTCACTGTGCGCTGAGCCTGTCTTCAGCTACGCGGCTAGCGCCGATAAGTTCAATTCAATACGACGTCGTCCCCACGGCAACGTGTTGTCCCGTCGTGACTGGCATTCGCTGCACCGTACCAGTGATACTCGCGCTGATACGAGTACGACAAGAACATTCTTTTCGGCCAGCGGCCGCGTCACTTGGCACGAAATTGAGGTATTCACTCTTTCCACCACGACGTTTAAGGGAAAGGCAGGAGACCCAAATCACACTCTGTCACGATCGCGCAGCCACCACGAGGCTGATGCCCAGCACAAAATCTCGTCGCAGCAGGCTGAGCGTGCGCCGTGGACCGGACGATGCGACGGGCTTCACTGCTGCGGCTGCGACGGGTGGCCTGACGGGCACAGGCTCTGATGACGGTGGTGGCACCTCCGAGCAAATCGTCTTTTGTCGGGTGTGTCACGCCGTTACCACATATCAGCACAGGTTGCGAGCGATACAGCGCAGCAAACGCAGCGAAACCTCGTTAGCGGTGGTTGCACGCAGCATACCACGGTGCGATGGCGCGGCGTGGGCGATGCGAGTCATGACCTATTGGGATCATCAAGAGGAGGTCGCGCCGAACGGACGCTCGACGCGCGCCGTATTCCCTGAGCGTCATCGACCGCTCGCGCGCACGTCGCACACTCACCCCCCGACCTTATGCTCCGCCTTCGCACACTCGTGCCCTGCCTCGCCCTGCCGTTCTCGCTTGGCGCCCAGACCTCACTGTCCCGCGCTGAACAGGCAGTGCGCGCGGCTGTCGAGTCGCGAGGCGACGAACAGGTCGCCTACCTGGAGCGACTGGTGAACATTCCCAGCGGCTCGCTGAACGTCACGGGCGTGCGCGAAGTCGGTCGCGTGATCGGAGCGACGCTGGACTCGCTCGGCTTCGCGTCCCGATGGGTCGACGTGCCAGCGGGCATGAAGCGCGCGGGACATCTCGTAGCAACGCACAGCGGCAAGGCCGGCGTGCCGCGCATCCTGTTGATCGGACACCTCGACACGGTGTTCGAGGGCGCGAACCAGCGCTGGGTGCGACAGGATTCGATCGGCAAGGGCGCAGGCTCGAGCGACATGAAAGGCGGCGACGTTATCATCCTGTTTGCGTTGAAGGCACTGCAGGCAACCGGCGCGCTGAAGGACATGAACATCACGATCGTGATGACGGGCGACGAGGAGCTGCCGGGTGAACCGCTCGGCGAGGCACGCGCTGCGCTCGTCGATGCCGCGAAGCAGAGCGACATCGCGCTCGCATTCGAGGGCGGCTCACGCACGACCGCGACCATCGGCCGTCGCTCGGCGAGCAGCTGGGTGCTCAAGGTGACGGGACGGCAGGGGCACTCCTCCGGCGTGTTCCGCGGTGGGTATGGCGCCATCTATGAGACGGCGCGCATTCTGGACGAGTTCCGGCGCGAGCTCGCGGGCGAGGAGAACCTGACGTTCAATCCGGGCACTATCGCCGGAGGCTCCGACGTGACGTACGACACGCTCACGCTGAGCGGCGCGGTGGCCGGAAAGACCAACATCATCGCCCCGATTACGTGGGTGCAGGGCGACCTGCGCGCGATGGACGAGGCGCAGATTCTTCGCGCAAAGACGAAGATGCGCGAGATCGTCGGTCGCAACCTGGCGCAGACGAACGCCGCGATCGCGTTCGGGGAGGGCTATCCGCCCATGGCCGTGACCTCAGGCGGTGAACGGTTGCTGTCGTACTACAGCGGCGTGAGCAACGCGCTGGGATATGGTGCGCTCACGGCGAGCGATCCGGCTCGGCGCGGTGCCGGCGACCTGAGTTTCGTGGCGCCATACATCGACGGCATCGAAGGACTCGGTGCACTTGGCTCAGGTGCGCATTCGCCCGACGAGTCGGTCAACATCCCGGCGCTCACCATGCAGACACAGCGCGCCGCATTGATGCTACAGCGACTCTCGAGGGAGAAGGCGGCGACCTTCCGGCGTTCACGGAAGATCTGATGAATCGCTGGGTGTCGCGCGCGGTCCACCTGCGACACCCCTCGACGCGTGCCGCGCCCGTATCAGAGCGCGGCGCGCACCGCACGTGGCACTGAACGCACGACCTGCAGCAGGCGCTTCGCAAGGTCGGGCTTAAACAGCAGCTGGTGCACGCCGATACGCACCGCTTCCGCCTGCAGCTCGTTCGTGAGGTAGCCCGACGTGATCACGACCGGCAGATCCGGACGGATCTCGAGGACCGCACGAGCGATATCCAGACCGGAGAGCTCCGGCATGTTGAAGTCGGTCACGACGACATCGAAGTCGTTTGGTCGCGTGCGGATCATGTCGAGCGCATCGACTGCGCGCGCAAATCCGGTCACGACGCAAGCCGACTTCGCGAGCAGCCTGCTGACCAGCGACACGATCATCTGGTCGTCATCCACGTAGAGCACGCGAATCGCGTCGGTCGTCCCGACATCATATGTAAGCGCTTCCACCATCAGCGGCGTTTTGCGCGTGATCTCCGGTTCATCCGCGTTGGCCGGGAAATAAAGCGTGAACGTGGTCCCGACATCGAGTTCGCTGTGCACGGTGATCGCGCCTCCGTGTGTCTCCATGATCCCGTGGACCACCGAGAGGCCAAGTCCAGTGCCGTCACCCGGCTGGCGCGTGGTGAAGAACGGGTCGAAGATACGTGCCTGCGTCTGCGGACTCATGCCGACGCCGTTGTCGGACACCTTCATGCGCACGAAGCGACCAGGGACCAGCACACCCGGCGCCTCGAGGCCGATGCCGACACCGGTGCGCCCGTGATCGACCTGGATGTCGATTTGGCCCACCCGACCCGCGCCGGCTGTGCGCTCCCGCAGCGCGTGCATGGCATTGGTGCACAGATTCATCACGATCTGGTGCAACTGAGTGGCATCGCCCATGATGAGCGGTTCGTCGGCCTCGAGCATCGTATTCAGCTCAATGCCCGCGGGAATGGTCGCACGCAGCAGGCGCGCCGCCTCCTTCACGGTGTCGGCTAATGCGATCGGCAGACGTTCGTGCGGTTGTTGCCGACTGAACGTCAGGATTTGCTGCACGAGACGCGCGGCACGCTCAGCCGCTTCCTTGATCGCGGTGAGGCTCTCGACCACCGATGCCACGTTCGATGGCGTCGTCAGCGCGAGTTCAGCATTCCCCAGAATTGCGCCAAGGATGTTGTTGAAGTCGTGCGCGATGCCGCCGGAGAGCGCGCCGAGCGACTCCATCTTCTGCACCTGACGCAGCTGTTCGGCGAGCGCAATCTGTGCATCAGCCGAACGGCGCGCTTCGGTGACGTCACGCCAATGCGCCACGACACCGACGCACGTGCTATCGATGCGCTGCGGCACAGCGACGCGCTCGAACGTGCGGCCATCAAGAAAATCAAAGACGTCGAACACCTCGAGTTCCGGGTTCAGGCGACTTCTCTGTATTGCTTGAAGAAAGCCGTCCGGATCCCGCAGCTGAGGCGCAAATCGTTTGGCGATTTCAAACGCCGCCAGTTGCAGATCGACGCTCTGGACGCCCCAAATTGCGGAGAATCGGGAGTTGTGCGCCATGATCCTGCCAGACAGGTCGTAAGCCACGATACCGTCCGGGGCGCTCTCCAGCGTTGCGTTGAGCAGCGAAACGGACATGGAAAGCGCTGCGCTACGCTCCTCGAGCTGCGCCTTCGTTTCGTGCAGCTCCTGCTCGGCGCGGTAACGCAACGCGAGCATGTCGGTCGATGTGCTCACGGCGACGTCGTGCAGCGTGCGCGCGCCGTCGTCCGGGTCAGGTCCCGATACCGCGCCGCTCATCCGCGCCGGTGCGCCGCGTGGGAGTTGAAGTCGCTCGTCACCGTCCACGATGCGATGGCACCGTATTGACGAAGCGTAGCAGTGACATCCGTCATTCGTAGCACCTGACAGGAAAGCGCAGTGCGTTTGCGCCGCGACTTCGGCACATCAGCGTGGACCGTGCGGTTGAACGACGATACACAAATGGCACAGGACTCGTCGGGAACGCTGCAATGTCGGCACGTGCGAAAAAGTAGTGGAAAACAAAACAGACCACAGGATCTTTTGATTAACGTGTGCTCACACGCAGAATATATCAGAAGAGAACCTATGGCTTTTCGCCACAGCTTCGGCGGTGTGACATCCAGGCACGCACACACATGCCGTCAGGCGTCGGCGTCGTCGGCGCTCGCCGATGGAGAGGTCTTCGTGGGCGCGGCGCTGAACCAGACGACGCTCGCGCCAACCACGCCGGCCACCACGGATGCGATCACGATGCCGAGCTTCGCCTGCGCCAGAAGCGCCACGTCCGGAAAGGCGAGCCCGGAGATGAAAAGCGACATGGTGAACCCGATGCCGGCAAGGCATGCGACACCGAACACCGTCGGCCAGGTGGCACCGGTCGGCAGCGTCGCGCCAAGTCGTGTCGCCATCCAGACCGCAATCGTGATGCCGATCGGCTTGCCCAGAATCAGGCCAAACGCGACACCGATGCTGACCGGACTGACCAATGACGGCCCACTGTTGCCCGAAGCGTTGCTGGACAGTGCCACGCCGGCGTTGGCGAGCGCGAACAACGACATGATCCAGAAGTTGACTGGCACGTGCAGGAGATGACGCAGCCGTGCGAGTGGCGGCTGCAGATCCTCGACGGCCGTTTCGATGGCCGCGAGTGCCTGCTGCTGCCTGCCGTTCGAGAGCACCGGCCGATGGTCCTCACCGGTCGCGATGGCGAAATCATCGAGTTGGTTTCGCGCCTCCGCCTCGAACCGTGCGGGATCGATGCGTGAGCGAGCAGGCACGGTCAGCGCGAGCAGCACACCGGCGACGGTCGAATGCACGCCCGACTGCAACACGCAGTACCAGAGCGCGACGCCAAGCAATGCATAGATGCTGACCCAGGCGACACCGGCGAGGTTCGCAGCGACCAGCACGCCGAAAACAGCGGCGGCGCGCAGCAGGTAGTGCACGTCGGGGGCGTGCCCGTAGAACAGGCTGATCACCAGCACGGCCCCGAGATCATCGGCGATTGCCAACGCCGCGAGAAACACCGTCAGCGCCGGCGGCACGCGCGAGCCGAGCAGCGCCAGCACACCGAGCGCGAATGCGATGTCCGTGGCCGTGGGAATGGCCCACCCCGGCGCGCCTGCGGTTCCGCGATTGAACGCATGATAGATCAACGCCGGTACCAGCATGCCACCGAGTGCTGCCGCCAGCGGCAACGAGGCGCTGCGCAGGGATGACAGCTCGCCGACCAGCAGCTCGCTCTTGATCTCGAGACCGACGAGCAGAAAGAAGATGGCCATGAGGCCGTCGCTGATCCACTCGCGCAGCGTGAGTTCAAGTCCTGATGCACCGAAGGAGAGCCGCAATGGCGTCTCCCAGAACGACTCGACTGGCGCATGCCACGATGAATTCGCAATCAGCATCGCCACGGCAGCGGCGATCAGCAGCATCACGCCGCCTCCAGCCTGCCATTCCGTGAACCGACGGAGCGGACGGCTGAGGCGCACTGCGAGCACGGGCGTGCGATTTGCGGTCACCCCGAAGAATACTCGGCCAGCGCCTGTCCTGAAGCCACGGCTTCAGTCATCACGCACCATTGAGCAGCACTGCTGCTGGCCGCTATTCCAGTCGCCTGCCGCGACCTCGCGCACTGTCGGTGCGGCTTTCGATGCGTCGCCGCAACTGTTCCATCATGCCGATGTAGCGGGCCCGTTGCTCAGGCGTGAGAAACTCGCTGAGTGCCGCCTGCTCCTTCTGCTGCAGGTCGAGCCGCTTGCGTTGCACCGCCAGCAGATCATCGAGCAGCTGCGCCGTTGCCGCTGATCGTGCGGTGTCACCACCGGCGATGGAACGGCGCAGGTCGCGCCGGATGCGCAGCTCCTCGCGTGTCACCGTCGTCCGCTCCTCACTGAAGCGGCGGTTCACGTCGACCAGCCGCGCGGTCTGCTCATCGGTCAGGTTGAGCCGGCGACGGACGGCCTGCGCGAGCGAGGTACGCAGCCTATTCTCGGCACGAAGCCTGTCGTCTACGCCTGTACCGCCGGCACGAGGCATTCGCTGTGAATCGGGATTCGCCAGCATCTCACGACGTGCATCACGACGCGCGCGAGCGGCATCACGGCCGCGTACGCTCTCCTGCGCCCGCATGAGTCCAGGCGACGCGCCAAGCAGGAGCGCCGCGACGAGCCACGCGCGTGTCGAATACGTCATCATGCTCCCTCCCCATCAACAAGATCCGTCATGTCATCAGGCTCCGCCGACGGCACACCGTCAAGCGCCTGGATGTCCTGCTCGAGCGCACGCAGCTCCTCCACGGTCAACTCGTCCGTCGGCGCGCCGAGTCCGAGCTGCACGATACTCTCGACGAGCGCGAGCGACTCAGCCTGTGTGATGGTGGCCACTGGCAACGCTGTGTGACGCACTGCGCGCGTTGCCACGACAGCGCCACCACCAAGCACGAGCAGCATGGCGGCGGCGCGCGCAAGGCGCGACATGCGCGGTGCGCGCACCGGATCTCGTCGTGCTGCAAGTTCGTCGAAATTTCCGGTCGTCGTCGACACGGTGCCCCCGGCGCGCTGTCCGGATGCTGCCGGCAGTGCCGCCAAGATACGCGACATGTCGATGGTTGGCGTGGCCGCATGCGCGGCATGCACCTGCTGCAGCAGTGCCAACTGTACGGCCAGGTCCGGATCGGACAGGATGACGCGCTCGACGTCAGCACGTGCCGCATCCGAGAGCCGCCCGTGCAGGAGGTCGGGCAACAGGTCCTGTGCGTCCGCCGCGTTCAAGTCATGCATCGAGATATGTCCTCACTGATCGCATTGCATTGTGGTAGTGCACTCGTGCCGCACCTTCAGTCGTGTCTGCGACGATGGCAATCTCCTTATACGACAATCCTTCCACCACACGCAGCGTGAACACCTCACGCTGCGTTGCCGAGAGCCGCGCGACGGCATCACGCAACCGCGCGGCCGACTCGTTTGCGACCACGCCATCGAGCACATCGTCCGCGGCCACCAGCTCCGCGTGCACATTCTCCAACGGAACGTGCCGCCGCATGCGATGGGCCGATCGTCGCTGGTCCAGCACGAGACGTCGCGCGATCGTGAACAGCCATGCCCGCAGCGACGACTCGCCACGAAACGCGTCGAGCGAGCCGAACGCCTTCACGAACGTGTCCTGCACGATCTCCTCCGGTGCATCTGCGACGCCAAGGCTCGCGACGAAACGCGCCAGTGATGGCGCATGGCGTTCCACCAGTGCCGAGGCGGCACGCTGGTCACCGCCATTCCATCGGGCAATCAGCGCGCGGTCGATCGCTGCGTCGTCGCCGGCTCGCATCAGGTCTGTCATCTTGGTCTGATAGGCAGACGGCGGGTCCGGGGGCGATGTTAAGGGCGTGCTCGACTGACCTGCCTCCTTATTTCGCCTCGCGGCGCCTGCATGCCTGCCCAGTGCAACACCCGGCCAAGCCTCATCGCGCATCGTGGCATGCCGCGCAGACACCGCGAGAATACCCTGCCCGGCTTCCTCGCCGCCACCGCCGCCGGTGCCGACGGGTGGGAACTGGACGTGCACATGACTCGCGACGGGGTGGTCGTGGTGCACCACGACCCCGTGCTTCCTGCCGCGGCGGGCGCGCTGGCCGGTGCTGCGATCGCTGATCGTGACTGGTGCGACCTGACCGACGTGTCCGTGGGGGCGGCGGGTGAGCGCATGCCGTCGCTGGATGAGGTGCTGCGCAGTGCGGCGCCGACGATCCGGGTGCATGTGGAGGTGAAGGCACGAGGCATCGAGTCGGCGGTGCTCCACTGCCTGGCGCGGCACCCTGGCGTCCTGATTGCGGTCCACAGCTTCGATCATCGGGTCGCGCGGCGAATCCACGACGCGAACCCGCAGGTGCCGGTCGGCATCCTCGTGGACTCGTACCTGCTGGACGCGCCACACGCGTTGCGTGGCGCGGGTGCACGGGATTACTGGCCACATCGCGAAATGGTCGACGAGGCGCTGGTCACGAGCATTCACGACGCCGGCGGTCGCGTGATCGTGTGGACGGTGAACGATATGACGCAGGCGGCCGCACTGGCGCGGATCGGTGTGGATGCACTGTGCAGCGACGTGGTCGACGAGCTGCGAACGTCACTGGAGCACTGAGGGAAACGCAACCGCACCGGTCGATGGCGGCGAGGCGCTCCATCGCGCACATTCGCGTGGCAGGTCTTTCTCGGAGTCCACCCTCTGGAGGTCGAGCACGTGCGACACATCGTTGTACTTCTGTGCGTGGCGGGATCCGCGCTGCAGGCGCAGGAAACCAGTTCGACAGCCACACCCGTGAAACCGATGGCACTGCCTGGCACGGGTGCCGTCGCGCTCCCGAATGCCAATCCGTTTCCCAGCACGTACCGCGCGCCTGCGTCGCGTGCAACCCTCATCACGAACGCGACCATCCTCACGGCCGCCGGTCCGCAGATCGACCGCGGCTTCATTTTGCTGCGCGACGGCAGGATCGTGAGCCTCGGCAACGGCACGCCACCGGCCGCGGGTGACGCGGAGGTGATCGACGCGAATGGTCGCTACGTGACGCCGGGCTTGATCGACACGCACTCGCACCTTGGCGTGTACGCCGCGCCGGGTGGCGAGGCGCTCAGCGACGGCAACGAGGCCACCGCGCCGACCACCGCGCGCGTGTGGGCCGAGCACAGTGTCTGGCCGCAGGATCCGCAGTTCCCGCGCGTGCTGGCTGGCGGCGTCACGGCGCTGCAAGTGCTGCCTGGCTCCGCGAACCTGATTGGCGGGCGCAGCGTGGTGTTGAAGGTCGTACCCAGCGTCAGTGTGCAGGGCATGAAGTTTCCCGGCGCGAAGTACGGCGTGAAGATGGCGTGCGGCGAGAATCCCAAGCGTGTCTACGCCAGTCGCGGTCCGTCGACGCGAATGGGCAACGTGGCCGGCTATCGCGCCGCATGGATCGCCGCCGAGACATACCGGCGTCGCTGGGACAAGTGGCTCGGCGACAAGTCGGGTGATCCGCCGCAGCGTGACCTCGAGCAGGAGACGATGGCTGAAGTGCTGCGCGGCAACATCCTCGTCCACAATCATTGCTATCGTGCCGACGAGATGATGCAGATGATCGACATCGCACGCGAGTTCGGCTACCGCATCCGCTCGTTCCATCACGGAGTGGAAGCGTACAAGCTGGCTGACGTCATGGCGCGCGACAGCATCTCCGGCTCGCTCTGGAGCGACTGGGGCGGCTTCAAGATGGAAGCGATCGACGGCATCCGTGCGAACATCGCCCTGGTGCATAACGCCGGCGCGCGCGCAATCGTGCACAGCGACGATCCCAGTGGCGCGCAGCGACTGAATCAGGATGCGGCGAAGGCGCGCGCTGCCGGCGCTGCCATCGGCATCAACGTGGTTGACGCCACGCTGATCCGGTGGATCACGTTGAACGCGGCCTGGGCGCTTGACCTGCACGATCGCATCGGGTCGCTGGAGCCGGGCAAGAATGCCGACGTCGTGCTCTGGTCGGCAAACCCGTTCAGCGTCTATGCACGTGCAGACCGCGTGTGGATCGACGGCGCATCGCGCTTCGACCGCATGGATCCGAAACAACTCTGGCGCACCGACTTCGAGCTTGGCTGGGTGCCACTGCCATCCACCTCCACGCAAGGACGTCGCTGATGCGCACCACAGGCAGGATCGTCGCGACGACGCTCGCGCTGGCGCTTACCGGAGTCGCGCAGGCACAGGACATCGTGGCCATCACCGGCGGGACGATTTATCCGGTCAGTGGCCCGCGCATCGAGAACGCGACGATCGTACTGACCAACGGCGTGATCACCGCGATGGGTGCGAGTGTGGCTGTGCCGGCCGGCGCGCGTCGTGTCGACGCCACGGGGAAGTGGATCACCCCGGGCCTCGTGGCGGCATCCTCCACGCTGGGTGTCGTGGAAGTAGGCGCGGTGGCGGACACGCGCGACTCGCGCGCACGTGGCAAGGACAACATCGCGGCCTCGTTCCGCGTCTGGGATGCCTTCAACCCGCAGGCGGTCTCGCTGCCGGTGGCACGACAGGATGGCGGCATCACCACCGTTGGCGTGATGCCGAGCGGTGGCCTGATCGCGGGCCTCGGTGCGGTGTTCGAGCTGCGCGAGGGCGCGTCCGCTGAGAGCATGCTGCGCAAGGCGCCGGTGGCGATGGTCGCGACGCTCGATGCGTCGTCGGCAGCAGGGTCCGCGTCGCGTGCCGAGGCACTCGGGCGCCTGCGCACGCTGCTGCGCGATTCGCGCGAGTTCACCCTGGCTCGCGCGCGGTACGACGCGGGCAGCATGCGCGAATTAAGTGCAAGTCGCGCCGACCTCGACGCGATGCAGCTCGTGCTGAAGGGCACGATTCCGCTGGTCGTCGCAGCCGATCGCGCGAGTGAAATCCTGAACGCCATCAGCATCGGCAAGGAGTTCGGGATTCGCGTGGTGATCAGCAGCGGCGCCGAGGCGTGGAGCGTCGCACCGCAGCTGGCTGCCGCGAGAATCCCAGTGCTCACCGGCGCGATGAACAACATTCCGGAATCGTTCAATGCCCTCGGGCAACGCCAGGAAAACCTTGCCCTGCTGCGGGCAGCGGGCGTACAGGTCGCGATCGTCGGCAATGGCGCCGGCGGTGAGGACAACTTCAACGTCCGTAACCTGCGGTACGAAGCGGGCAACGCCGTGGCGTACGGGATGTCGTGGGACGACGCACTCCGCGCGATCACGCTCACCCCGGCCGAAATCCTCGGCGTGAGCGACAGGGTCGGCTCGCTCTCGATCGGCAAGAGCGCGAATCTCGTGATCTGGAGTGGCGATCCGTTCGAGTATGCCACCATTCCCGAGCGTGTCTTCGTGGCCGGCAAGGACACGCGCATCATGACGCGCCAGGACCAGCTCACGGCGCGCTACCGCACGTTGCCGGTGAAATACTGAGGCTCCGGCGGCAGGTCGTACAGGTATGCTCGCTGGAGAGCGATGTGCGTCGACGCGAACGAGGGGCTGGCAGGTGATGCCAGCCCCTCGTTCGTCGCATCAAGGGTCACGCCGTCGTGGTACGTCTCGCACGATCAGCGCGCCACGCCGATGTCCATGCCGACGTACCAGTTCCGCAGTGGCGACGGCTCCAGAACTCGACCGAAGGCGCCATTCACGGTCACGGCGCCGATGTATGCGTTGTTCTGGGCATTCAGCACGCCGACGAATGGTTCGAATCGATAGCCGTTCCGCATGCCTGACCACGATGCGCGAACATTCGTGACGCCAGTGCCCCATCCGGGCACGCGGATCGTGTTCAGATCATCCGCGAACAGTGCGCTGGTCCAGGTCTGGTCTGCATCCAGCGTGAAGCCGCGCAGGGATCCGGAGCGCAACCCGACGCGCAGCTGCTGCGGCGGGACGCCTGGCAGCTGCTTGCCGTCGAGCGTATCGACGCGCGTACCGTTGGTCTGGCGGTAATCGGCAAAGGTGAGATTCGACCAGGTGTATGCCGCGTTCACCGAGGCGACGCGCGCAAGGCGGATGCTGCCGCCGGCCTCGATGCCGGCGTTCCGCGTACGTCCCGCGTTCTCGAAGAATGCCGTGCCATCGAGCACGCGCGACTGCACGATCGCGTTGCGCACATTGGCACGATACGCGGCCACGTTCCAGCTTGCGAGCGTGGAGACGGCACCGCGCGCGCCGATTTCGGTGCTCAGCGTGCGTTGTGGACCAAGGTCGGGATTGAAGCCGCCTTGACGGTCAGGCCGCACCTGCAGCTCCGTCGTGGTCGGTGTCTCGAAACTGGTGGAGAGGTTCGCGTACGGTGCGAACAGCGTCCATCCGGTCACGGTGAGTCCGGCATGTCCGCTGACGGCCGACAGTGGACGCGACCCGCTGTTGTCACCCTTGTTCACGCCGCCATCGCCCGTGAAGTAGTCGCGGACGGCGAACGTCAGGCGATCATAGCGACCGCCGGCGCTCAGGAGGATGCGCGCGGTTGGCGTCCACTGAGCCTGCACGAACGGTGCGATGGTGCCCACCGTCTCGAACTGATTCAGAATGATGCTGTCCGTGCGCGCCGTCGGACGGCCGGCGGTGGGGCGCTGGTTGATGCGGAGATCGCGCATCTGCTGCAGGTCGAATCCACCCGCGATGGTCGGCGCGCGCGGCGTCTCGCCAAGGGTGTAGCGCGCGCTGAGCCGCGTGCCGTAAAAGGTGCGCTCGAGCGTGGAGTAGATGCCGCGGGTGGGCGAAACGGGACCCGGCGGCGCCGTCGAGAGTGCGTTGCGCACCCCGCGCGTGCTGATCCATGTCGTCGCGACGTACTCCGCGCGTTGCGCTTCCGATCCGTGATGATACGAGATGCTGAACTGGTCCTGCTTGACGCGCCGGTCCGAACCACGACGGATGTTCGCCGCACTCGCCGAGTCGCGCCTGATGGCATACTCCGCAAACGTCAGCGCACCGGGATTGAAGGCATTCGGCACCTCGGCCACCTGCGCGCGCACCTCGATTCGGCTGTCCGCGCCGAGCGAGTAGTCAAGCGCAGCGTTCAGCTGGCGACTCTCCGCCGCACTGCGCTGACGGAAGCCATCAGTCGTCATGCGTGACACCGACAGCGAGCCGATGGCCTTGCCGGCGCGACCCACGGTGCGCAGCTGCGTCTTGCGCTGTCCGTACGAGCCGGCGAGCACGCGAACGCTTTGCGCAAACGGTGTCGGTGCGCGCAGGTCGTTGGAGAATGACAGCACGCCGGCCGAACCGTTGCCGTACAGCGATGCGGTGCTGCCGCGGAGCACCTCGACACGATCAATGTTGCCCAGTTCGACGTTCGTCAGTTGCGACTGCCCGTCAGGCAACGTCTGCGGCACGCCGTCCAGGAAGACCTTCACGCCGCGCAATCCAAAGTTGGCGCGCGCACCTGCGCCACGGATCGAGATGCGGGAGTCGGTCGCGAAGTTGTAGCGGCTGGCCACGAACACGCCGGGCACCGAGCCCAGCGCCTCGTCGAGGTTGACCGTTGGCTGACCGCGGCGAAGCTCACGCGTGCCGACGACACCGACGGCCCACGGCACCTTGTCCAGCGAGCGCCGGTCGGCCATGACACGCACGGTAACGGTGGTCAGAGGCTGGATACGCGTCGAGTCGACGCGCATTGAGTCACGTGGCGCGGAACGCTGAGCGATGACGACGGAGGGCAGCGACACGAGCGCGAACGCAAGTGACGCGGAGCTGCGAATACGAATACGAATCACGTTTCCGGGACGACGGGTGACAGGAAATGCGCCGCGCAGTGCGGCGCAGGCCAAGACGCTTCAGCGCGGCGTGGCCGCCACTGTCTGGGCAAACGCAGGGCGCACACGATGTGCTGACGCCTGTTCGAACGCATAGCCCGCGCGAAAGAGCTGTGCCTCGCTCCACGCGGCCCCGAAGAACGAGATGCCGATCGGGAGGCCGGCGACGCGGCCCGCCGGCACCGTGAGGTGCGGATATCCCGCCACCGCGGGCGCCGTCGAGACGCCGCCACCGAAATGATCGCCCGTCACGAGGTCGATGGTCCATGCCGGACCACCGGTGGGGCCGATCAGCAGGTCGCATCGCGTGCGCTTGAGCACCGCATCGATACCCTCGCGGCGCGACAGTCGCACGCACTTCTCGCGGGCACGCTTGTAAGCAGCACTGCTCAGCGCACCGCGCTTCTGCGCCTGCGTGAACGTTTCCTGCCCAAACCACTGCAGCTCGCGATCGTCGTTCTTCTCGTTCCAGAGAATGAGCTCGGCCAGCGAATGCACCGGGATCGACGCCGGCAGGTTGGACAGGTATGCGTTGACGCCCGACTTGAACTCGTGCAGCAGCACTTCCAGCTCCTCAGTGCCGTACTTGTCGGCGTTCGGCACGTTTGCATTCTCGACGATGACGGCGCCCCTGTCACGCATCAAACGGATGGCATCCTCCATCAGCGCGTCGACACGCGAGTCGAAGCCGAAGTAGTTCCGTGCCACACCGATGCGCAGGCCGCGGAGGCCGTCGACGTCGAGCGTGCGCGTGAAGTCGGTCGTGATCGATGCAGGCACGTTCCTCGTCGCCGCGTCCAGCGTGTCGCGACCCACCATGCCGTTGAGCAGCAGCGCCGCGTCGCGTACGGTGCGCGCCATGGGGCCCACCGTGTCCTGACTGGCGGAGATCGGAATGATGCCGGATCGGCTCACGAGTCCCACGGTCGGCTTCAGGCCCACGATACCATTCAGCGACGACGGGCAGACCACTGAACCGTCGGTCTCGGTGCCCACGGCAACCATGCAGAAATCCGCCGCAACGGCGGCACCACTCCCTGACGATGATCCGCATGGTGAACGATCCAGGACATGCGGGTTCTTCGTCTGTCCGCCGCGGCCGCTCCACCCGCTGCTGGAGCGTGTGGAGCGGAAGTTCGCCCACTCGCTGAGGTTCGTCTTGCCAAGGACGACGACGCCCGCAGCACGCAGACGCTGTACGACGCCCGCATCGCGCCGCGCGCGGTGCTCGGCGAGTGCCAGCGATCCCGCACTGGTGCTCATGCGGTCGGCGGTGTCGATGTTGTCCTTGAGCAGCACCGGCATGCCGTGGAGCGGGCCCATGGCACGACCAACGCGGCGTTCAGCATCCGCGGCGTCGGCGCGTGCGAGCGCATCCGGGTTGACCTCGATGACGCTGTTGACGCGCGGGCCGTCAGCGTCGAGCGTGCGGATGCGCATGAGGTAGTGCTCGGTCAAAGCGCGCGAGGTGAGGCGTCCCGCGGCAAACTCGACCTGCGCCGATGTCAAGGTCAGGTCGTCGAGTGGACTAGTCGGCAGCGAGAACGACTGCAGCGGCAGCGCGCCCTGCTCATTCCCTGGCCAAAGGCTGCGCAGCGGTACTGCGGCCGTGAGGGCGACTCCAGCGGCAAGGAAATCTCGGCGTTCCATGCGATGCATCCGATGTGGGAGTGTAGCCTGCACCAGCCTGTGCGCGATCAGCCTTCGCCGACAGTGTGCGCCGCGGAGCACGTCAGTGCCAGTGGGATGCAGCGTTTTGCAACGCTGCACGCCGCAACGCAAAACGCCCCCGCATTGCGGAGGCGTCCGGCAAACCAGCGCGCGTTCAATCAGCAGCGATGGCTTCGACTTCCATGGGCAACGGCGTCACGCTGACCTTGATGCGACGCTTGTCCTTCGGCGAGAACTGCACCGTGCCGTCGATCAGCGCGAAGATCGTGTAGTCACGACCAAGGCCGACATTCAGGCCCGGATGCACCTTGGTACCGCACTGGCGGATGATGATGTTGCCGGCACGCACGAACTCGCCACCAAACTTCTTCACGCCGCGGTACTGCGGGTTCGAATCGCGACCGTTGCGGGATGAGCCTACGCCCTTTTTATGTGCCATTTGAGTCTCAGCCCAGCGTGATTTCAGTGATCCGGACTTCAGTGAAGCCCTGACGATGGCCCTGCTTTCTGGCGTAGTTCTTACGACGCTTGAACTTGAAGACGATGATCTTCTCGCCGCGACCGTGCTTCACGATCTGGGCATTGACCTTCGCTCCAGAAAGCGTCGGCACGCCGGTCTTGACGGAGGTCCCGTCAGAACCGAGCAGGACTTCGTTGAATTCGACGGCAGCTCCGGCATCGCCCAGCAGGGTCGGGATGCGGTAGGTCTGGCCAGCACTCACGCGGAACTGCTTGCCGCCGGTGCGAATGATCGCGTAGCTCATAGGTGTACGACGTGTAAGGGTAATTAGCCCACGAAGTTAGGTGACCGGAGCCGAGGTGTCAACGGTCGAGCGGCCCTGGCCTGCGGAATCGGCCGTCTGACCGGGAGCAGCGGCCGCTGCACTGACTCAGGCGAGGGCGTACTGCGCTGTCACATCCCGCTGGGCGCCTTTGACCACCAACTTGTACTCATCCGGCCGCAGCAGCGGATCGTCTCGCAGCTCGAGCGGAAACGATACCACCTTCTCCAGCCTCGACAGGATGTCGGGCTCCTGCTCGAGCACGTACATCGCGACATCCGGGTGCAGCTTGACCACCATCGGATCGCGTCGGCCCTCGACACCAATCCGCTTCACCGACCGCTCCACCCGCCGAACGATCGTTTCGGGCGTGAAGATACGGCCCGTGCCGTTGCAGGTCGGGCATGGCTCCGTGGTCGCCTGAAGATGGCTGGCGCGGACGCGCTGGCGCGTCATCTCAATCAAGCCGAGCTCGCTGACCTGGAACGCCTTCGTGCGCGCACGGTCGCGGCCCAGATGCGTGCGGAGTTCCTGCAGCACCCGGTCGCGATTCGCCCGCGTCTCCATGTCGATGAAGTCGCAGACGATGATACCGCCCATGTCACGAAGACGGAGCTGGCGCGCGACCTCTCGCGCTGCCTCCATGTTCGTCTTCATGATGGTCTTCTCGGGATCCTTCTTGCCGGTGTAGCGGCCCGAGTTGATATCGATTGAGACGAGCGCCTCGGTCGGCTCGATGATCAGGTAGCCGCCCGACGGCAGGTCGCAGCGACGCTTGAAGATGTCGCGAATCTCGGACTCGACATCGTGCTTGTCGAAGAGTGGCTGCGCTTCTTCGTACAGATGCACGCGATCCACGAGCTCCGGCCCGACGCCCTTCAGATACTCGACGATCTCGTTGTACAGCTGCCGGCTGTCCACGACCAGCTTGTCGACCTTGGCGCTGAAGAGGTCGCGGATGATCCCGCGTGCCAGGTTCGTCTCTCGATGCACCAGCGCCGGCGCGCGCATGAACTGCCGCTTCCGGTTGATACGCTTCCAGTTGTTGATCAGGCCGGTCAGCTCACGTTCGAACGTCTCGGCCGTGACGTCCTCGCCCACGGTGCGCACGATCACGCCGCCGGCATCCTTCGGGAGGAACGCGTTGACCTGCTCCTTCAGACGCTGGCGCTCTGCACGCTCGCCGATCTTGCGGCTGACGCCGACGCGCGAGGCGAAGGGCATGTAGACCAGAAACCGCCCCGCCATGGACACCTGGGCCGTGACGCGCGGGCCCTTGGTGGAGATCGGCTCCTTGCTGACCTGCACCAGAATCGTGTCGCCGCGCTTCAGGACATCCTGGATCTGCGGCGCTTCCTTCTTCGGCGCCCGACCGTTGGTTGGAGTGTCGCTGCCACGCGATGCGGCGTCCTGCGACGCCTCGGCGGCGTCATCGCCCTCGTTCTCGTCGTCATCATCGTCGTCATCATCGTCGGTCTCATACACGAGATCGGAGGCGTGAAGGAACGCACTCTTCTCGGTGCCGATGTCGACGAATGCTGCCTGCAGGCCCGGCTGAACCGCCTCGACGCGGCCGAGGTAGATGTCGCCGATCATCCGGCGCGCTTCGGGGCGCTCGACGAGCAGCTCGACCAGCTGGTCGTCTTCGATGATGGCTACGCGCACTTCCCGTGCGGCAGCATTGATCAGGATGTCACGCTTCATGCACGCCTCGCGATCCGCGTGAGGCGACCCCTACACACGCAGCCCGTGGGCTGACCAACGTGAAGGATCGACGCGCGGATGCGCACCGATCACCAGCGGCTGCCGCACTGCACGCCTCACCCGGTCCGATCAGTCTTGCCCGCCCGCATGCAATGCGGCGACGCGAGTTCCACTGCGACCGGTGGCCATGCGCGATGGCCCGTGAAACGAGTACGGCCCACTCTGCCCGACGCCGCAACTCCAGCGCCGATCGCAGACCGGGGACCAACGCACCGTCGCAGGGGTCGCTCCGCAACGGCGATGCACGCAACGCACTCAGGCGCGTCGCTGACTCCGCGAAGCCTATCGCGGCGTCACACCGGATGGCACCCCATGCATCAGCAAAAAACACTCTCCGCGATTGGAGAGGGCTCACGCGTGCGTCAGCGGAATGGACTGAACAGCAACCAGAGCAACACGACGACGGAGCCGAGTCCCGCCTGCCATTCATTGTGTCGCATGTACAAGGCGAAGCTGAATCCGCCGCTGCGATCGGCGCCCGCCGGACCGGACCACGCCGTCAGGCGCGGCAGGAATGCCGGCACGTTCGCCTCGTACTCGGCGTACGCGGCACCGTAGCTGCCACGCAGATAGTCGCGCTCCCGCTGGATCGTTGGACCGTACACGGCGATCCAGAATGCCACGACGAGAATCACCGCGATCCAGTGAGATGCGAGTGCAAATCCGAGCGCGATGAAGAAGCTGCCCAGGTACAACGGGTTTCGCGTGTGCGCGTACGGACCGGTGGTCGTGAGGTTCCGGTTCTTGACGATATGCCCGGTGGACCAGGCGCGAATGAGCACACCGAGGGCGGCAATCAGGCCTCCGATCAGCAAGCGATCGGGTGTCGTGTATCGAGGTGCGAGCCACAGGAACGCTGCGCCGAACAGGAAGCCGAGCGGCACCCGCAGGCGTTGCGTCAATGACTGCGAACCGTCGATCACCCAGTGATCTCCTTCACCAGATGACGCGCGATGACGAGGCGCTGGATTTCAGATGTGCCTTCGCCGATCTCGCAGATCTTGGCGTCGCGCATGTAGCGCTCGACAGGGTAGTCGCGCGTGTAGCCGTAGCCGCCGTGAATCTGGATGGCCTTGATGGTGGCGCGCATTGCGAGTTCAGAGCAGAACAGCTTGGCCATCGCCGCTTCCTTGCCGTACGGCTTGCCCTGCTGCGCGAGCATCGCCGCGTGATACGTGAGGTGCTTGCCGGCCTCGATTTCGGTGGCCATGTCGGACAGCTGGAACGACACGCCCTGGAAGTTCACGATGGACTGGCCGAACTGCTTCCGCTCGATGGAATAGGTGCGTGCTGCCTCGAATGCGCCCTCGGCGATGCCGAGTGACAGCGCAGCGATGCCGATGCGTCCTGCATCGAGCGTCTTCATGAAGTTGATGAAGCCCATGCCCTCGGCGCCGAGCAGGTTCTCTGCTGGCACTTCCACATTCTCGAAGATCAGTTCACGCGTGTCGCTCGCACGCCATCCGAGCTTGTCCTCCTTCTTGCCCGAGCGGAAACCGGGCATGGCCACCATCGACTCGTCGTGCCCGATGCCGACGGCGCGAGCTGCATCCAGATCGCAGGTGTCCTTCGTGAGGATGAACGAGCTGATGCCCTTCGTGCCGGCCGATGGATCGGTGACTGCCGTGACGATGAACACCTCGCCGACGCCTGCATGCGTGATGAAGCGCTTGGAGCCGTTCAAGACGTAATGGCTGCCCCGCTTCACGGCGGTCGTCTGCGTGCCGCCGGCATCACTGCCCGCGTTCGGCTCGGTCAGCCCGAAGCCGCCAAGCACCTTGCCTGCGGCGAGCATCGGCACGTATCGCTGCTTCTGCGCATCGCTGCCGAAGTAGACGATCGGCGAGGTGCCCAGCGTCGTGTGTGCCGAGATCGTGATCGAGTGGCTGGCGCAAACCTTGGCCAGTTCGTGGATGGAGATGATGAAAGCCATCGAGTCGAAGCCGGTGCCGCCGAGATCCTCCGACCATGGAATACCGAACAGTCCCAGGTCAGCCATCTTGGCGACGTTTTCCCACGGGAAGGTGGAGTCGGCGTCGTGTTGTGCGGCAACGGGGCGGACATGGTCGTTCGCGAAGGCGCGAACCATCTCGCGCACCTGCAGGTGCTGCTCATTGAAGTACAGCGAGTCGTCCATTGGATATCAGTTGGGGGCAGCCACATGCGGGCGCCCGTAGAGTGGGAAACGTAGTGGTCGACGTCGCGCCGAGCAGCGATTGCCGACGGCGGCAAAGCCTGTGGCGCCGCGCGGTGTTCCCTGCCCGCACACGTCACCTCGATCAGCGCCCGTGGGAACGGATGACGTCGAGGAACGGCGCGGCGTAACGCTCCAGCTTCACCGGGCCGACCCCGGGCACACCAGCCATTGCCGTGGTGGTGAGCGGGCGCTGCGAGGCGAAGCCAGCCAGCGTCGCGTCAGGAAACACGACATACGCCGGCACCTGCTGTCGTGCGGCCAACGCCGCACGACAGGCCTTGAGGGCCAGAAACAGCTCCGTGTCGGCCTCGGTGACCGTACCGCCCTTTTCCTTCGATTTCCGCTGCGTGTCACGACGTGCATTCGGGTCACGTGATGCCCGGGAGCGTCCCGCGTCGCCCGACCAGACGCTGCGAACCGCTGGCGCGCTCCGCGTTTCGCCGAGGCAATTATCGCACGCACCGCATTCCGCACGCGCCGCCGGATCGCCGAACCAGAGCAACAGGGCCTGACGCCTGCAGGTGGAGGCGTAAGCGTAGCGCTGCATTGCCTCGAGCTTGTCGGACTCACGCTGTCGGCGACGGTCGATGGCGCGCCAGTCGATGGTGGTACGGTCCAGCGACATCGCGGGATCGACGAGCCGCAGCCCACCACCGACGCGTTCAACCTGCACGAACTGGCGCGCTTGGAGCGACTCCAGCATGGGGAAGCTGCCCGAGAAGCCGCCGAAGCCTGGCGGCAGTCCATCGAGGTCGATGATCGCGCCGCGGGCAAGCTGGCTTTTCGCCACACGCCAACAGGCGCGCAGCAGCTCGCGCTCCATCTCCGAGTCCGCGCCGCCAAGTTCATCCTTGATGCGTTCGGGCGTCGCAAGGAGCCGCACCGACACCAGTCCCGCCGACTCCGGGTCCCATCGCAGCACGCTGGCATCGGCCAGCACGCGCAGCGCCGACTCCACCGCCTTCGACGACACCTTGCCGCCGATGCCGCCGGCTAATTCATCGGCTGTAGCCGCGACCACGCCACCGCGATCTGCCTCGCGCTGGCAGCGACGATGCACCTGCTCAATCAGCGCACGATCCGGCAGCGCCGACTTGATGAAGAACTCGTGCGTGAACCGATCAGGAAATGCGTGCAACAGGTAGCAGTTGCTGTGCAGGCCATCGCGACCTGCACGTCCTGCCTCCTGATAGTACGCCTCCAGCGTACCCGGCATGGTGTAGTGAACCACGAGTCGCACGTTCGACTTGTCCACGCCCATGCCGAAGCTGTTCGTCGCGACGATGACGCGCGTGCGCTCGGACATGAAGTAGTCCTGCACGCGCCGCCGCCGCTCGTCATCGAGGCCGGCGTGGTACGCGCTGGCCGGAATGCCCTGATCGTCGAGATACTGCGCGAGGCGCTCGACGGTCTTGCGCGTCGACGCGTACACGATGCCCGTGCCATCCTCCAGCGTCCGCAGCAGGTCCACGACGACTGCGTCCTTCTCGCGGTCGCCCTTCGCGGCAATCACGCCGTACGACAAGTTCGGACGGTCGAATCCCGTGACGATGATCTCGGGGTCTTTCAGGTCCAGGATGCGCGCGATGTCCTCTCGCACCACAGGCGTCGCCGTGGCGGTGAGCGCGATCGTGGGCGGATTGCCCAGCCGCTGACGCACTTCACCGACGCGTCGATAACTGGGGCGGAAGTCGTGGCCCCATTCGCTGATGCAGTGCGCCTCGTCGACAGCGAGCATCGCAATACCGATGGCCTTCAGCCGCTCCGCTGTGGCACCGACATCGAATCGCTCCGGCGCGACGTACAGCATCTTGATGTCGCCTCGCTGCGCCCGCATCATGCGGTCACTCACCTCGGCGCTGCTCAACGTGCTGTTGATGAACGCCGCGGGAATACCGCGGCGTTCGAGCGCGTCGACCTGGTCCTTCATGAGCGAGATCAGCGGCGAGATGACCACCGTGAGCCCGCGCGAGATCAGCGCCGGCACCTGGTAGCAGAGCGATTTGCCGCCGCCGGTCGGGAGCACGACGAGCGTATCGCGGCCAGCGATGATGCTCTGAATCGCGCGTTCCTGTCCGGGACGGAACGCGCCATAGCCGAACCGCGCCTGCAGGACGGCGCGGGCATCATCAATCGTGGGAGCACTCAGCATTCGGCTGGACGACGGAGGTGAGCGCGCGCCTGAGCGACGCGCGTGTCGTCCAGCATTGCAACGTGGGTCAGCACTGCGTCACGGAAGCTGCGTGCCAATGGCTCGCAGCACTCAAACGATAAAGCCGGCCTTGGTGGCCTGCTGCGATTCCCACGCAGTGCGCAGGCGGGTGCGACGGCGCTCCAGCTCAGCCTTGGCGTCGGGAATGGCCATCACGACCGTCTCGATGTGCGCGAGCGCGTGCGGGCCGGTGCGCGCGCGAATTTCGGCGAGGAAGGGCTGCAGCTTGGCGAACGTGCCGACGATTTCGCCATGCGCGGCCATGAATGCGGCATGATCGATTGCGCCCTGCACGACCAGCGAGGCCGCCATGTCCCAGTAGCCCACGACCATGCGCACCCACGAATGCTTCTCCGTCGCCATCAGCGCGAAGTACTCGTCGGCCGCCTTCGGATGAAATTCCATGATGAACCAGTCACGGGCTTTGCGCAGCAAGGGCTCGCGACGCATGTCGAACAATTGCAGGTTCAGCTGGGCGGATTCGAAGGCAGTCGACATGTGGGACACTGGGTGGAAGCGACGTTCAGACGGCACGGGCAAAATGCCCGCGCGTGAATGACTGGCCGTACAACAGGCGAACACGATCCGTACCGACACGTTGACCACTCGCGAGCTCGTCGAGCATGGCGCGATACCCTGCGACGACATGGGCGACAGGATCGCCCTGCACGTTGAACAAGAGACGATAATGACGCACGCCGCCGCGCCAGAGCCGCGGCAGGTACTCCCCTGCCTCGATCGGTCGCGAATGCAGTAGCCGGTTGCGACATGCGCTGTCCGTCGCGACCGGAAATGTGTAGCCGGCCGGATCGGTGATGGAAACGTTCGGATGCTTCTGCACGCAGAGATCGCGGCAGGTCGCGACCGCGCGGTCGAAGGCCGCCGACAGCACGCAATGCTCGATGGTCATGCCTTCCGGCCGGCCGAAAATCACCGCATCGAAGCGTGAGCCGGCCCACGGCGCGCTCACTGCCAGCATCTCCTCGACGGTGTGTTCGACGGACAGCGTGAGGCGATGGGCGCCCAGCGCGAAACACTCGGCGGCCGTGTGCTGGTTGAACACGTTCAATGCATAGTCGCCCGTCACATCGCGGCCTTCTGCGGCAAGCTCCGCGAGCAGGCCGAGGTGGCCGGTCTGGATTGGTGTCATCAGCGCGAGCCACTTGCTCGCGGCCTTCCGATCCTCGGGCCGCACGATGGTCGGCGTGCGCAGCCGCAGCGTCACGCCCATCGTCGCGAGTTCACCCTGCAGCGCGCGCACCTTCGTGAGCGAAGGTGCCGGGTGGCGCAGGAACGGGTCGAACACGATCTCCGTCGCGCCCGCCGACGCGGCCGCGAGTGCATCGTCGACGGTGTACACCTCGGCGACCAGTGCCGACGTGACGTCGGTGGCCATCACGACCGGCGAAGCGATGGCGGCCGTGATCGTGGCCGCACGCTCGGTCAGGCGCGTCTGCTCGGCCCAATCGCGTCGGACCATAAGCTGGTCCACGACATCCTGGCGAAGGCGGTTGATCGCGCTCACCGGCAGGAACAGGCCGTCGGCGAGCCCGCCAAGGTCCATTGCGCCGAGCACGAACGGCGTCTCGCCGAGCCGGCCAAGCTGCTCGCGCAGCATCGTGTCGTCCAGCGCGCGCTTGCTGGCCGGCGCCAGGGCCGCTTCGCTGCGCGCGCTGGCCTCGTCGTCACCGCACTGCGCCACGACCTTCAGCGGGCCGCCAGCGCTGCCGAAGAGTCGCAGGTCGAGACGGTGCTTGCGTTTCAGCATCGTGAGCGGCAACGCGGCAAAGCTCTCACGCGCGGTCTGCAGCAGCGCTGCGTGCGACGAACGCACGACGCTCCAGCCAACGGGAATGCGCTGCCGTGCGTGAATCACCTGGCGGAACCTGCCATCACGCTCGGACACCGTGCGCACGGCACCGACACTGAAGCCGACCGCCTGCGTACCGCCAAGTTCCGGTGGTTCGAAGCCGATGCCGTCGCCCACCTGAATCGCATGCGTGACCTCCACCGTGACTTCTGTCGCGGTGCTTTCGCGCACATGGCCGATGGTCATGCCGTGATTGTCCGGCTGCGCGCGCGTGATGTAGTCGCGACCCGCGCGTCCACCATACATGCCGCCGGTGTTGCCGCGGCTGTAGATCTGCACCAGCGGCTCCGTCGCGGTGATCGATGGCGGGGTGCGATCGCCCATCGACAGGCGCGTGAGAAAGCTGCGATAGCCCTGCGTGACCGTCGCGACATACTCAGGCTTCTTCTTGCGCCCTTCGATCTTGAGGCACCCGACACCGGCGTCGGCAATGTCGGCGAGATGATCGTGGGCCGCGAGATCCTTTGCGCTGATCAGGTAGCCGCGATCGAGTTCCGCGCCATTCGCCTCGTCGGTGAGCACGTAATCCTTGCGGCAGCTCTGCGCACACGAGCCACGATTGGCCGAGCGCTCGGAGATCATGCCCGACATGTAGCACTGTCCGCTGTACGAGATGCAGAGCGCACCGTGCACGAACGTCTCGAGGCCCAGGTCAGGCACCGCCGCATGAATCGCACGGATGTCGTCCAGCGTGTTCTCGCGGGCCAGCACCACACGCTCGACACCAAGCCGCTGCATGACGAGGGCGCCCGACTCGTCGTGCACCGTCATCTGCGTGGAACCATGGATCTCGAGCGACGGATAGATGCGCTGAATCAACCTGACCACGCCGACGTCCTGCACGATCGCCGCGTCGATGCCCCGGTCGATGCATTCACCGAGGTACGTCATCGCGTCGGCAAGTTCGCCTGGCTTCACGAGGACGTTGAACGTCAGGTAGACGCGTAGGCCATGCTGGTGGGCCAGACGACAGGCTGCGTCCAGCTCGTCGAGCGTGAGCTGGGCGCCCTCATCGCGTGCATTGAAGCGCTCAGCGCCCAGATACACCGCATTGGCACCGTTGGCCACAGCCGCCCGGACCGCGTCGAAGGAGCCGGCGGGGGCAAGAAGTTCAGGAATGGTGCGCGAGGGGCGGGACATTTCCGGAAGATAGCGACCCCGGGCGCCGCACGGGCCGCGTCGAGGTCGGAGCCGAGCGCCGATGCCGGATCAGCGGCCCGTCGCGCGCGTCCGGATGAAGCGAAGTACGAGCGCAACGATGAGCGTCCCGATGGCGGCGAGCCGAAAGCTGTCGCTCTCGCGCAGGACGCCGAACAGAAACATGCCCGCGCCGATCAACGTCAGCGCGATCTGCACCCTGATGATCGTCACGCGGGTCGCGACCGATCCAGAAACTTGCGGACGCCGGCGCGGAAGTCGTCGGTCGCGCGCGATTCCACGTTCGTCGTCACACCAAGGCTGATGCCCTGCGTGAAGTCCGCATCGTCGAGCCGGTAGAGCAGACGCTTGGTCAGCGCGAGTGCGGCCGCCGATGACTTCACCAGCGCCTCGATGCTTCTCGCAACTTCCGCGGGAAAGACAGCGGACGGGATGCAGCGGCTGATGAGGCCGATGCGCTCCGCCTCCGCAGCGCCGATGATGCGACCCGTGAGCACCAGGTCGGCCGCGCGCTTCTCTCCGACGGCACGGCGCAGCATCGTCATCACCATTGCCGGCACGAAGCCGATCTTCACCTCGGGATACCCGAACTGCGCGGTGTCTTCCGCGAGCACGATGTCGCATGCCGTGGCCAGGCCGGCACCACCGGCGAGCGCGCGCCCCCGCACGATCGCGACGACGGGCTTCGAGAGGTCGCGCATGATCGTGAACACGCGACCCAGCGCACGCGCATCCTCCACCTGTGCATCGACGCCGTCGTTCAGCGTCGCGTCGAGTGCGGCCAGGTCCGCGCCCGCGCAGAAATCGTCGCCATCACCTTCGACGATGATCACTTTCACATCCGGGGCTGCATCGAGCGAGCGCAGGGCCGTGGCGAGCTCGATCGCCGTCTGCCGATCGAGCGCGTTCTTCTTCTCCGGACGCGCGAGCGTGATCACGCCCAGCCCGTCAGCGCGCACCATGCGGATGCGCGTGAGGACCGCGGAGAGCGACGAGGGCGTGGGGATCGACATCGCTCAGGCCGCGGCCGGATACACGGGCAGGTGGAGTGCTGCAGCCTCGTCGGCGGGCACGTCGAGCATTATGCGCAGCATCGCCGTGGAAACGACCTTGCCCTGCGCGTCGGTCTTCAGCGAGAGCGTGCCGCCACCATCCAGCGCGCCATGCAGCAGGAAGTTCAGCGCATTGAGGTTCGGCAGCTCGAAGCGATCGACGGTGCCGGAAATCAGGTCACCGTAGTGCGCACTGACACGACTCGCAGTGAGCTCGCGCACGAGCAACGGATACCATTCCGGCCGCAGCGCGATCACGCCGCAGTTGGCCATGTCCCCCTTGTCGCCGGACCGCGTGTGCGCGATGTCCAGCAGGCGGACCTTCACGGACGACGTGCTCATGACATCACCTCGACGTGCGTCGTGACGACGCGCTTGTCGATCAGCGCCGGCCAGTACGCGATCACTTCCTCCACCTTGGGGCGGCCACCGGCGAATCCGGTGACGCTGGGCGGACCGTTCAGCACCAGCGGTGCGATCTCACGCGTGAATCGCTCGATGCTCGCACGATCCCCGCCTCGTACCCCGACGCGGAACTGCACTTCCGGTGCGTCGCGACCATCGCCTGAGAGGTGACCATGCGTCGCGTTCGCACCGACGAATTCCGTCAGCACCTGATCGAAGCGAAGGCCCAGCCGGTCGAGGCGCTCGCGCAGGATGCGATCGGCCATTTCCGCCTTCTCCATGGCATCGGGCCATGAATACACGAGCGAACCGACGGCCTTGAAGCCAGCGCGATAGGCGATGGACACCTTGAGAAACGGCGTAGCCGGTCCACCAGTGATGCCATGCACGCGCACACGGTTCTCGCCGTCAGCCGCGACACGGATCGACGTGAAGTCCGCGACCACATCGGGCGTGATGTAGGAGTGCGGATCGCCCATCTCGTACACCAGCTGCTCGGTCACGCTCGGCACGCTCACGCGACCGCCGGTGCCCGGGTGCTTCGTGATCACGAACGTACCGTCCGACTGCACCTCGGCGATCGGGTAGCCGACGTTGGCAAGGTCGGGAATGGTGCGCCAGTCGTGCAGGCAATTGCCGCCCGACGATTGCGCGCCACACTCCAGGATGTGCCCGGCGACGATGCCGGCCGCGAGCTGATTCCACGAGTCTGCCGCCCATCCGAACTCATGACGCAGCGGTGCCATCGTGAGCGCGGTATCGGTGGAGCGGCCAGTGACAACGATCTGTGCTCCCTGCTGCAGCGCTTCGACAATTGGCGTGGAGCCGATGTAGGCATTCGCCGACAACACGCTGTCACGCACGGTGGACAGCGGTGCGCCTGTCTCCATGTGCTTCAACGCGTGGCCCGCGGCGAGCAGCTCGTCGATGCGCGGGAGGAGGTCGTCGCCCGTGACGATGCCGACCTTCACCTTGCCGCCGTGGCCGGCCTTCGCGATGGCCTTCACCAGCGCCTGCGCGCAGGCGACAGGGTTCACGCCCCCGGCATTCGCAATGACCTTCACGCCGCGATCCACGATGCCCGGCAGCACGCTCTCGATCGCGCCGATGAAGTCGCGCGCGTATCCCATCTGCGGATCACGTTCCTTCTGCTTCTGCAGGATGGACATCGTGACCTCCGCCAGATAATCAAGCATGAGGTAATCGATCGGGCCGCCCTCGACCTGCTGCCGCGGCGCATCGAGCGAGTCGCCCCAGAAGCCTTGACCGCTGGCTACGCGTACCGTTCGTGTCATCGAATCTCCAGGCGTGAGTTGCTCACGCCATTTCCATCGGTTGCGGGGGAAGCACGAAGGCTCCGAGATGTGGCCCCGGGTTGCGACGCACGGCGCGCAGTGCCAGCGCGAGCAGCGGGCGTGTGTCTTCGGGGTAGACGATTGCATCGGCAAAGCCACGAGCCGCGGCGTAGCGTGCATCGAGCTGCTGCTCGTAATCCTCGCGCATCGATGCGATCGATTGCTGCAGTTCGTCGGACGGAGCCGCGCCCACCTTCTTCAGCGCCTCGAGCGTCGGGCCATGTACGGCCGCGATCGCGCTCTCACCTTCCATGACGGCCATGCGTCCCGTGGGCCATGACAGGATCAGGTCCGGATCGAAGCCCTGTGCGGCCATTGCATAGTAGCCGGCGCCAGAGGCGTGGTTCACCGTCAGCACCAGCTTGGGTACACGTGCCGTCGCCATCGCCTCCACCCAGCGGGCACCGGCGCGGATGATGCCCTCGTGCTCCGCCTCGGGTCCGACCATGAAACCCGAGACATCCTGCACGAACAGCAGCGGAATGCCTTGCCGGTCGCAGCGGTCGATGAAGAACGCGACCTTCTCCGCACTCTCGGCGTAGATGATGCCGCCGAAGCGCGGCTTCTCGCCCGGACGACCCTTGATCAGGCCGCGCTGGTTGCTGATGACACCGACGGCAATGCCATCCACGCGTGCATCGGCGCAGATCACTTCCTTCGCGAGGTTCGCCTGAAATTCCATCATCGAGCCCGCGTCCACCACGGCGTCGAGCACGTGATGCATGTCATACGACATGCGATGGTCGCTGGGCAGCACGTCGTACAACGAATCCGGCGCGCGTGATGGCGCGCACGATGCCACGTCCGCGTTGCGCGCGTCGTGGATACCGCCGGGCAGGCGCAGGATCATGTCGCGCAGCATGCGCAGGCAGTGCGGATCGTCGTCGGCGGTGTAGTGCGCCACGCCGCTGACGGCCGTGTGCGTGCTGGCACCACCCAGTGTCTCGCCGTCGATCACCTGACCCGTCGCACCCTTCACGAGATTGGGACCGCCGAGCCCCATGAACGACGTGCCCGTCACCATGATGATCACATCGCTCAGCGCGGGCAGGTAGGCGCCACCCGCGATGCATGGACCCATGACGGCCGCAAGCTGCGGGATGCGCAGGTAGCGCCGCATCACCGAGTTGTAGTAAAAAATGCGTGCCGCGCCGTACTGCCCGGGGAACACGCCGCCCTGATAGGGCAGGTTCACGCCGGCGCTGTCGACCAGGTACACGATCGGGATCCGGCAGCGCATCGCGAGTTCCTGCGCGCGGAGGATCTTCCTGATCGTCTCGGGCCACCAGGAGCCGGCCTTCACGGTCGCATCGTTCGCGACCACGACCACCTCGCGGCCATGCACGGTGCCAAGTCCGGTGATCACCCCCGCAGCAGGCGCCTGCCCGTCGTACTGGTCGTAGGCGACCAGCAGACCCAGTTCGAGGAACGGCGTGCCGGTGTCGCACAACCCGGCGACACGTTCCCGCGCCGTCAACTTGCCGCGCGCATGTTCCTTTGCGGCACGCTGGGCACCACCCCCTTCACGAATGCGCGCTTCGACCAACCGGACTTCATCGCTGAGCTGCCGCAGCCGGGAGGTCACGTCGGCTGCGACTCCTTTTCCGCGAACCAGGTACGGATGAAGTTCACGAGGTCGGCCGTGCTGGTGCCCGGACCGAAGAGTTGCCCCACGCCCTGCGCTCGCAACGTCGCCATGTCTTCCTTCGGGATGATGCCGCCACCCGTCAGCAGGATGTCGTCGCGTCCCTGCTCCTTGAGCAGCGCCAGCACGCGCGGGAAGAGCGTCATGTGTGCACCGCTCAGGATGGAGAGGCCAACAACGTCGACGTCTTCCTGCACGGCGGCCGTGGCGATCATTTCAGGCGTCTGGTGCAGCCCCGTGTAAATCACTTCCATGCCGGCGTCGCGCAGGGCTGCAGCGACGACCTTGGCACCGCGGTCGTGACCATCCAGGCCTGGTTTTGCCACCAGCACGCGTATCGGTCGAGTCATGACAAATGAGGTCGTGGGAACTGAGAACAGACGCGCAAACTTAATTGCGCGTCCGCTTTCGAGTGAGCAACGGCTTCCGCGCGACGAGCATCATCTCCGCCGAGGTACGCCGGAGCGGCCGGTCGTTCAGGCCGTCGTACACCGCGACGACGTCCAGCCCCGCATCGGCACAGAGCTCGGCCAGGCGCGTGGCCGTGTACAGCCGGATCCGGTGCATGCGCTGACCCGAACCAGTGGGACCACGCCAAGTGGTCTGGATCGTGATCTGGCCCGTGCGCGGATCGAACGAGCGCTCGTGAGCGATGGTGGAGCCGTCCTCCGTCGTCCAGCAATCGCGGCCGACCCAGCGTGACACCACGCCGTCGCGGCTCCCTCCGAACCAGATCAGCGTGCCGCCAGGCGCCAGGACGCGTGCGAATTGCTGGATCACGCGCGCATCATCCGTCGCGTCGTCGAAGAAGCCGAAGGAGGTGAACAGGTTCAGCACGGCGTCGAAACGACCGGTCCAGCGCTCGGGCAACGCACGCATGTCCGCCTTCCGGTACCGCAGGCGCGTGCCGGTGCCGCGCTCCTTCGCGACACGGAGCAGCGGCATGGAGTAGTCCACGCCGGTGACGTCGTAGCCCGCTTCGGCCAGCAGGTGCGCATGGCGACCCTGCCCGCAGGGGCAGTCCAGGATGCGCGCACCATCTGGCAGCTCGAGCAGCTCCATCAGGCGCGTGACCTGCGCCCGATTGATCGTCTCCTCGAAGAGCGGCTCGAATTCGAGCAGGTAGCGCTCGTCGAAGTAGGTGGCCCACCAGGGCAATCCGGCAGCGGCTGGCACGAAGGTCAGAAGCTCTTGCCGAGCAGTACGGCGTTGGCGAAGATGGCCGACAGGCCGCGCCACTGCGCGCGATAATTCGGGTCACCAGCGAAGCCGATCACGCGACCAGCGCCGACCTGTTCAGTCCAGAGATATGGTGATCCTGCGAGGCGATCCCATGCCTCGGGCCAGAGATACCCGGTGAGCCGCAAGCGGGCACGTGATGCGTAGCGGAGCACCATTTCACCAGGTCGCACATCGCGCGGTGCAGCGAAGAAGCGGTCGCCGTCCAGCAGCACCGGCACGTCCGTTTCACGCACGCCGGCGAGCAGCGGCGAGAGTGTGTCGGTGACGGCGCGAAGAATCGCGCCCGGTACATCGACAGGCAGTGGCGCGGTGCCGGTAGAATCGGCCTTGCCGTCGCCTTCCTTGCGCATCCGCAGACGCGACAACCCCAGGCGCTCGCTCGCAAGCCAGGTCGTCGCATTCTCGAGCGTCACCAGCACGCCGCCAGCACGCACCCAGGCGGCGATGCGATCACGCCCGCCATCGCCCAGGCCGCGCTCGAGCGCACCGGCGGACGTGGATGGCACGACGAGTACGTCGAAGTTCGCAAGCACACCGGACGCAATGCCATCGACACCGATGGAGGTGACGGGGTACTTCATGCGCTGGTCGAACTGGTACCACGCGAAGCCGAAGGAACCGCCGCCGATCGGCGGACCGCCGAGCATTGCCACACGCGTCGGGATGATCGGGATGACGCTGTTGCTGCCCAGGTCCGTCCCGTCGTCCGCCATCGCCGACGCGAGTGCCAGGACTTGTGCGCCGCTCGTCTGCGCCGCGTCCCGCACGCGTTGATGGATGGTGCCGGCGTTCGCGGCAATGCGGATGATGAATGCGCCGCGGGGGAACCGCGCATCACCGACGCGAAATGCCTTCGGTGCCCAGTACAGCCGCGCACTGTC
>JACMPK010000070.1 GCA_014377535.1 Gemmatimonadaceae bacterium | reverse complement strand
GCATCGCGGCACGCTGACGGTCGCCACCACGCATCTTGGTGCATTGAAGGAGCTGGCGGCCGAGGTGCCGGGTGTCGTGGACGCGGCGCTGCAGTTCGATGCCGTGCTGCTGGCGCCCACCTATCGTCTGCTGAAGGGCATTCCGGGTCGCTCGTACGGCCTGAGCATCGCGCGACGCCTGGACCTGCCATCGGCGGTGCTGGATCGCGCCGAGCAGCGTGTGCCGCAGGTTGAGCGCGACGTGCACAAGCTGCTGGCGGACCTGGAGTCGCGTGACGAGGTGCTGGCGCAGCGTGAGGTGCAGCTCGATCGACTTGTGACGGACGCGGAGTTGCAGACTGGTGCACTTGCGGCGCGCGAACGCACGCTGAGGGACAAGGAGCGCGAGCTGGAGCGCGAGTCACGCAAGGCCGCACGCTCGCACCTGCTCGAGGCGCGCCAGACCATCGAGACCGTGATTGCCGAGTTGAAGGCCAAGGGTGCGGCGGAGATCGACAGTGCCGCGCGCACGGCGCGTCGGGTGGTCGAGACGCAGGCACAGGTGCAGGGGCGCGAGCTGGAACGCCTGCTCGAGGAGCAGCGTGCGAAGGCGACCGAGGCCGCGCGGGAGCGCCGCGGCGGTATCGATCGCGCACCCGAGATCGGGGAACTCGTCGAGGCCACGGCGTTCGGCAATCGCGTCGGCACGCTGATCGACGTGAAGAACGGACTCGGCACCGTCGCCATCGGTGCATTGAAGATGAGCTTTCCGCTGGCGACGCTGCGCAGCACGGGCCGAAAGCCCGAGCGAGCCGCCGTGACGGTCGCGATCAGCGATCCGGACGAGGACATGAGTGCGCCCATGGGCGCCGGCGAGGTGGACCTGCGCGGCATGCGCGTGAGCGAGATCGACGACTTCGTTTCCCGGGCCATCGATACCGCGGTACGCGCCGACCTGAAGGCGCTGCGCATCATTCATGGCAAGGGAACAGGTGCGCTGCGCGAGCGTGTCACGACGATGCTGCGCAGTGAAGCGCGCGTCGCGTCGCATCGCATGGGACTGTGGAACGAAGGTGGCGCCGGCGTGACGATCGCCGAGCTGCGGTGATGGGCACACCGACGCACTGACGCATGATTCCGCAGGAGACCATCGAGCGCATTCGTGACGCTGCCGATCTCGTCGCCATCATCGGCGAGACCGTGAAGTTGCGGCGTGTCGGTCATGATTTCCGCGGACCCTGCCCGTTTCACGGCGGCAAGAACCCGAACTTCAGTGTCTCGACACGCAATAACACTTATCACTGCTTCAAGTGCGGCGAGAGCGGTGACGTGTTCACCTTCCTGCAGAAGCATGCGGGCATGGACTGGCCCACGTCGGTGCGTGCGGCGGCGGATCGTGCGGGCATCGTGATCGTGGAGACACGTGGGTCACGAGAGGATGCGCGCGATGCGCGCGAGCCCACCTGGGCGCTGCTCGGTGCAGCCGCTGACCTGTTCCGGGAGACGCTCTGGTCCGACCACGGCAGCGCAGCACAGGCGTACCTCGCGTCACGTGGTCTCGATCGCGTGGCCTGCGATCGTTTCGAGGTGGGCTACGCGCCAGCTGATGCGGACCTGCTGCGCACGAAGCTCGGCGCGCTGGGCTACAACGAGCAGCAGTTGCTGGATGCGGGCCTGCTCGTGAAGCGCGAGGACGAGGCGAAGGCGCGTGCGCGTTTCCGCAACCGCGTGATGTTTCCCATTCATGATGCATCCGGTCATCCCGTCGGCTTCGGCGGTCGCCTGATGGGGCCGGGCGAGCCGAAATACCTGAACTCGTCGGACTCGCCGGTCTTCAGGAAGGGCGAGCTGCTGTACGGACTGCACTGGGCAAAGAATTCGCTGCGGAAGGACGATCAGGCGCTGGTGGTCGAAGGCTACATGGACGTGATTCGCTGCCACCTCGCGGGCGCGACGCAGGCCGTGGCGGGCCTCGGCACCGCATTGACTGAAAGTCAGGCACTGCTGCTCACGCGCTACACGAAAAACATCTTCCTGCTGTACGACAGCGACGAGGCCGGGCAGAAAGCGACGTTCAAGGCCGGTATGGAGCTGCTGCGGCAGAAGGCTGCGGTGCGGGTGGTCACGCTGCCGGAAGGAGATGATCCCGACACCTTCGTGCAGACGTACGGACGCAGTGGCCTGGACAAGGCGGTGCATGCGGGCACCGATGTGTTCGAGCGTCAGCTGCAGCTGCTCGACCGCAAGGGATGGTTCAGTGACCTGTCGCGTGCGCGT
>JACMPK010000069.1 GCA_014377535.1 Gemmatimonadaceae bacterium | reverse complement strand
GGACGGCGCGCTGGAGCACCGTGGGATGCAGATGATGGGTGCGCAACTGGGCGGTGGCGTCGTGCCAGTACTCGCGGGCGGCGGGGAACAGCCAGCACCACGACCAGTTCGTGGTCGCACTCGATGACTTCCGGTCGAAGGCGCCAGGCAGCTCGATCAAGCCGCCACCGCGCGCCACGCGCCTGGTGTGCAGCAGGCGCACGACGCGGATCTGCTCGATGATCTGCTCCTTCGCAACCACCGGCAGCATCGTGACACGATCGCGGGCTCCCTTGCCGCGACGCACCACAATCTCGCCACGATCCAGGTTCACGTCCTTGATGCGCAACATGCAGCACTCCATCAGGCGCAGCCCGGCGCCATACAGCAGCAGCACCATCAGCCGGGGGGTGCCGCGCAGCTCGCTCAGGACGCGATGAACATCGCCGCGTGAGAGGACGTTCGGCAACACATGCGGGCGCTTCGCCGGGTACACACCCTCGGCGCTGGAAAGGGGCTGGCCAAGCACGTCACGATACAGGAACTGCAGCGCAGCCAGCGCCTGATTCTGTGTCGAAGCCGCAACGTGCCGGTCGCGCGCCAGGTATGTGATGAATGCGCGTACATGCTCTGGCCCCAATGTGCGTGGATGCGCCCCGCCATGATGCCGGATGTACTCTCGCGACCAACGAGTGTACGCCTGAGTGGTTCGGGGGCTGTAGCGGCGCACGACGGCACGATCACGAAGCACGCCGAAGAGAGTCAGTGAAGTGGCCATGCGTCAGCATGTCGCCAACAGCGAATCAGAATGTAACCCTGCAAGCGCGGGCGGAGTCGCATGGCTGCATGGCAGACATGCGGCGCAGAAAACTCCCTTCACGTGGCTGCTTCCGGACACCATGCGCAAACGACCAGGAACAGAAAAGCATCGCACCGATGTCCGGTAGCGATGCAAGTCCGTGTTCGTTCATCACAACAAAGAGCGGGAGACGGGACTCGAACCCGCGACATCAAGCTTGGAAGGCTAGCGCTCTACCAACTGAGCTACTCCCGCGTCCGTGAACGCTATCCGCCCAGCAGCTCGCCGACAAGCGGCTCGCCCATGGGCCTCAGGCCAGTCTTAACCGAAAGTGCCTGCCGCACCCCGTGGGGCACGGCAGGCACTCGGACCAGCACACAACAGCAGCAGTAAATTACTTCTTCGGCATCAGGACAGTGTCGATGACGTGGATCACGCCATTCGATGCAGCGACGTCGGCGGTGGTCACGGCGGTATTGCCGTTCAACATCACCTTTCCGTCGACGACCTTGATCATGACCTTGCTACCTTCCAGCGTGGTCGCCTCGGTCATCGTGGACACCTGCGATGCCGGCACGTTGCCAGCGATTACATGATAGGTCAACACCTTCGTCAACGCTGCCTTGTCGGCGAGCAATGCCTCGAGATCCGCCGCCGGAATCTTGGCAAAGGCTTCGTCAGTCGGCGCCAGCACGGTGTACGGCCCAGCACCCTTCAGTGTCTCGACGAGCCCGGCCGCGGTCAGCGCCTTCGCCAGCGTGTTGAACGTGCCCGCAGCGACTGCCGTTTCGATGATGTCCTTCGGTGCACTCGCATCAACAGCAGGCGCGGCAGCAGGGGCCATTGCAGCCGAGTCCACCACTGCAGCCTCGTCCTTCTTGCCACCGCAGGCGGTGAGCGTGGCGAGCGCAGCAACTGCCAGAGAACGACTGATCATGAGATGTCCTGGTTCGTGTGTGGCGAAAAACGCGAGTGTACTTTCGAGCGGCGAAACGCCGCTCGAATGGAATGCCGAATGTTCGCAGCGACAGTGTCGCTGGATGCACCCTCACGTACATGCATCGGATGATGCGGTAGAAGGCACTGTCAAAATCAACAATGTCCTTCACTCGCAAATATAGCAAGCTCTGGACCAAGCTGGCGAGCCGAAGTAGCGCGACGTGCACCGCCTCCCTCGCCGGCGCGTCGAGTTCGTGCGTCGAGCTCGTGCGTCGAGTCAGTACGACGAGCCGGCCCGTCCCGCCGCCATCTTACTCGGTTACCACGCGCTTCACCATCATGCCCGCCGGCAATACCGCCGTGGCGTCGACACCATTGATCAACGCCAGCGCCGCCATCGGGATCACGGATGGATTCTGCTGGTTGAACTGCGTCAGCGTCATCGCGCTGCGCAACGACACGATACGCACATGCTGCGGCTTCACATTCAGCATACGCGGATCAGTCACCCGCTGGAACGAGCCGATGGTCTGACGGAACATGCCATCGTACTGCTGCACCTGCGCACGCGGCGTGATCGCGAGCAGCTGGTACGTTGTGCCATCCAGCTGGATGTACGCGATGTAGCCCGCCAGCTGCGACCCATCCTGATTCTGGGCCATGAATTGGCCCACAGCCGCCGCGTTGCCGTTGACGGGCGACGTGCTCGTGGCGCCGGCCTGCACACCCTGCTGCTGCAGGAACTTTGCAAGCGCCTGCTGCGGTGCGACGGTGCCGGCGAGCGTGAGCGCGATCTGCGCATCGCCCGCTGCACTGGCTCCGACCACCTGCTCAGCACCGTTCTGCATGCGCCAACCCGACGGGAAATCAAAGCGGAATTTGAGCGTCGGGTGAATGAACGCCTCCTGCTGGAAGTAACCGTTGCGCGGATCCTCGCCGAACACCACGCCGTCGATGCGGCGCAGGAACGCATCACGCTCCACCTTGGCGCTCGCGAACGACATACCCGACGACTGGATGCGCTGCTGCGTCTTCTGCACGCGATTACCGGGATCGGGATGTGTGGACATCCATTCTGGCGTGCCGCGCGAGGTCTCGCCGCCCGACAGCCGCTCCAGCGTCCGAAACATCGCCGCCATCTCGGACGGCGCGTAGTTGGCCGCGGTCATGTACCGAAAGCCAAGTTCATCGGCTTGCGTCTCGTCGTCACGACCGAATTTCAGGAACAGCAGACCAAGCCCCTGCTGCGCCGCGCCGCCGAACTGCTGCAGCTCGGGCTTCACGACCATCGCACCAATGAGCCCGATCTGGAGCAGCTGCTGCTTCGACATCTGGCTGACGGAATGCTTCGCCGTCACATGCCCGATCTCGTGACCGAGCACCGACACGAGCTGCGCCTCCGAGTTCATGTGCGCGAGGATGCCGCGCGACACGAAGATGGGTCCACCAGGCAACGCGAAGGCATTCACGATGGGATCATCCACCACCGTGAAGCGCCATGGAAGATTCGGTCGCTCTGACGCCTTGGCGAGCGTCTGGCCAAGTGCATTCACGTAGCGCTGCAGCGCCGAGTCCGGGTAAACACCCATTTGGGCCGCAGCGGCCTTGGCGCCCTCCTGCCCCATCGAGATTTCCTGGCTTTCACCGACCAACGACAGCTCGCGCCGTCCGGTGACGGGATTGGTCGCGCATGAGGCAGCAGCGACGGCGAGCAGCAGCAGTGGCATCGCGATCGCAGCGCTGCGACGGACGATCGATGGACGGGCTGACGGCGGGTGGCACATGTGCGGTTTCGTCGAAGTGAGGGCAGCCCCCGGTCACGTCAGGACGCCCGCGAACCCATCAGTGCAAACCCCGCGCCGAACCGTCGCGAGAGCCTTGACGAGTACGCCGCTCCATCCTCACTGCCAGCGGAAAATCCGGAGCGCGACGACGAGACTCACCACGAGGTATGCGCCCAGCACTGCAAGCTCGGGTAGCACACCGCCCAGACCAACACCCTGCAGCATGATCGCGCGCAGACCATTCACGAGCGCCGTCAGCGGCAGGGCCTGCACGACGGGCTGGATCGCTGCCGGAAAGTTGCTCGACGCGAAGAAGACGCCGGAAAAAATCCACATCGGCAGCATCACGAAGTTCGTCAGGCCGGACACCCCTTCCACCGTCCGCGAACGCGATGACACGAGCAGACCGATGGCTCCGAACGCCGCCGCACCGACGAACGCCACCACCAGCAGCGCACCAATGGAGCCGCGGATCGGCACATCCAGTACCATCGAACCGAAACCGAGCAGGACGCCGATCTCCAGTCCAAGGAAGATCAGCCGCGAGAGCACGAACGACAGCAGATACTCAAATCGCGACATCGGCGTCGCCGCCAGCCGCTTCAGCAGCCGCTTGTTGCGCTGCGTCACGATCGCGAACGCCAGGCTCCAAATGCTGCTGCCCATGATGTTCATGGCGAGCAGCCCGGGCACGAAGAAGTCGATGTAACGCGAACCCCGCTCACGCATGGTCACGTCACGACTGGGCACCACATCCTCGCGCCCCAACGCACGCTGCAGCACGTCGTCGGTCTGCTGTCGTGCTGCACGCGCCTCGTCACGCGCGGGATCGTAGCGATACTCGACGCCACCACCGCTCGTCGGCACCACCACGAGAGCCACCGTGCCGGTGCGGAGCACTTCCTCGACGCTATCCGCCGGTACACGCCGCACACGGAGCACGGCACTGTCGCCTTGCGCCGCCGAGAGGAGTGCCTTCGCGACGCGCATCGCTGCGTCATCACCGGCCGCCGTCGAGACGACGCCGACGATCGCCTGCTCGGGTGCCTTGTCGCGGAATGCGATGGCGAGGCCGCCTGCCAGCAGCAACGGAAAGACGAAGGTCCAGAACACGGCTTCCGGCTCGCGGATGAACTCGCGGAATCGCGTCATCGTCAGCTGCTTCAGCGATGCGAGACGCATGCGTCAGCCCTCCCGGAGTTCGCGGCCGGTCAACGCGACGAACACGTCCTCGAGCGTCGCGCTGTGCGTGCTGAGCTCCGTCCACCTGATGCCCCGCGACTCCGCCAGCCGCAGCAGCGATGGAAGCACGGCCTGCACGGAACTGACGCGCAGCTCGTAGCCGCTCGCGACGACACGACCACCAGTCACATCAGGCAGATGCAGCAGCTCGTCCAGTGACACCGATGCATCCACCGAAACGGTTACCGGTGCATTCGTCGGCGCAGGCTCACCCAGTCCAAGCCGGATCACGTTATCGGCACCGAGCGACGCGATCAGCTGTCTGGGCGTGCCGAGCGCGATCACCTGCCCGTGATCGACGATCGCGATGTTGTCGCACAGACGCTCGGCTTCGTCCATGTAATGTGTCGTCAGCACGATGGTGCGACCGTCCCGCTTGAGCCCCTCCACCAGCGACCAGAGCTGGCGACGCGACTGCGGATCGAGGCCGGTGGTCGGCTCGTCGAGAAACAGCAGCTCGGGATCGCCCACGAGCGCGCACGCCAGTGCGAGGCGCTGCTTCTGGCCGCCTGAAAGCCCGAGCACGCGCGCAGTACGCTTCTCACCGAGCTGCACGAGATCGATGACCTCGTCGATGCTGCGCCCCGCGTCGTAGAAGCTGCGGAACAGCGAGAGCGTCTCCTGCACGGTCAGCTTGTCGGCGAGCTGCGTTTCCTGCAGCTGAATACCCAGACGCTGACGCAGCCACATCGCATCTGTATCCCAGGTGCGACCCAGTACGCGCACGGTCCCGCTGTCGGCCGTGTTGAGGCCTTCGCAGATTTCGATGGTCGTGGTCTTGCCCGCCCCATTGGGACCGAGCAGCCCGAAACACTGGCCCCGCGCGACCGACAGATCGAGCCCGTTCACGGCAGTCACCGATCCGTACGACTTCCGCAGTCCAGCGACTTCGAGCGCGAGCGGTGCAACTACTTCGTCCAGATGCCCACCGTGCCGCACATGTTGGGTGGCCCGTTGGTGAGCTCCATCGGCACACCAGCCTGACTGTTGTAGACCTCCACGCCGGCGAGGTCCAGCACATTCACCATGTCGTCAATACCGGCCCCGCGAAGCTGCGGCGCAGGAAATCCGTTGATGAACACTGCCATCAGGCAGCCGCCGCGACCGGTGAGCACACCGCGGCCAAATCGATCCTGGTTCACGCGAAGTCCCGCAATGGTCTGAAAGACATCGGTCGCTTGCATCGGATTGCGCGCTGCGATGTCCTTCTCGGTCAGGATGCGCCCCCAGCCTGACCTACGCTCCGCACGTTGCTGGAACCCGCGCATGCGACCCACTGGCCGAACCGCACGCACCACGACGAGCCCGAGGTTCTGGCCGGCGTATTGCCGCAGCACGATGCGCGCGCGTTTCGACGTGTTGTCGGTGAGGTCAACAGCCGCGAACGTCGGCGAATATCCCACGCGACGCACACGCAACAGGTGTCGGCGCGCCGGCAGGTCGCGGAACGAGAAACGCCCGAGCGAATCCGTCCGCGACTCGGCCAGCGTGGTCACGAGTTCGACGGTGACGTCGCGCATCGGCACGTTTGACGAGTCCACGACCACGCCCAGCAACGTGCGCGGCTCGGTCCGTTCCGTCACGACCTCCACTTGCACGCTCGGCATCGTGTCGGAGGTGACATTCGCCTCGTCCTCGCCGATGAGCGACCCATCCCGCACGAATCGCACGGTGATGCGACCCGTGGGCACCGGCTGCAGGCGGAAGTTGCCCGCGCTGTCAGTCAGCGTACGTACCTGACGATGCGAGACCTCCACGCGCGGCATCGGGCGGCCGAGCGAATCGCGCAGCGTACCGCGGAGGACGGGGGCGTCCTGCGCCTTGAGCATCGCCGCCGGCGAGACCGACAGCGCGACGAGGCATAACAGCAGAGCACTTGTACGCATCATGTTACCCGTGAACGAAGCAGAGACCCGTTGGCGTCACAGCGTAGCGCAGACCGAGAACCGCGGCTGCACGATCACCTGCACACCACGCCGCGGCGCCACCATGCGTACCGCGCATGGCGCAATCAGGGTCCGTGCACGCTGAGGCACGCCACCGGGCCCATGACAGGTGGTCCGGACCGGAAACACAAATCCCGCAGCGAGCGAACTCGATGCGGGATTCATGGTGGAGGAAGGATTTGAACCTTCGAAGACCGAAGTCGACAGATTTACAGTCTGTTGCCGTTGACCGCTTGGCTACTCCACCGACAGGTACATACTGCACAACATCGGTCGCCGACCTACACGCGACCGGCAAGAGCTGACGGCGAGAATCGAACTCGCAACCGCCTGATTACAAATCAGGTGCTCTGCCAATTGAGCTACGTCAGCCTGCATGCACGGACTGCCGATAGACTCAGAACCTAGCCCACAGGCCGCAGCACATCAACCAGCCGCGGCCACAAGTTGCAATGGTCAAATCCGCTTCCAGCTCGTACCCGTCGGGCCGTCCTCGAGCACGATCCCTTCCGCAGCCAGCGATGCCCGGATCCGGTCCGACTCCGCAAAGTCCCGGCGCACGCGCGCATCAGCCCGCGCCGCGATTGCCGCTGCCACACGCCCGGTCAGCGCCTCGTCTGCCGCTGCGGGCGCCGGAATCAGATCGAGCACACCGTTCATCACGCCGAACGCCGCCCGCGCACGACCCAGCGCCGCCACATCGTCGCCACCCTGATCCAGCAAGGCGTTGACACGGTTCACGAACACGAACAGTGCCGACAGCGCTTGCGGGGCATTGAGGTCGTTGTTCAGCGCAATGCGGAAATCCGCCTCCGCCTCGATCGCGACGTCCAGCAGCGCACTCGGTGCGCCGGTCGCCGCAGACAGCCGCGCTGCCAGGTCGCCAATACGACGCACCGCACGCCGCGATGCGTCCAGCGCCGCGCTGCTCAGGTTCAGCTGCTGACGATAGTGCGTCCCGAACATGAAGTGGCGCGCCGCGGCACCGTCGAGCCCTTCCTCCTGCAGCTCCACCACGCCCCAGACATTGCCCACACGCTTGGCCATCTTCGCGCTGTCCACCAGCAGGAACTCGCCGTGGGACCAGCAGCGCGCGAACACCTTGCCCGTCGCGGCTTCGCTCTGCGCGATCTCGTCCTCATGGTGCGGAAAAATCAGGTCCACGCCGCCGGCATGCAGATCGATGCTCTCGCCCAGGATGTCCATCGCCATCGCGGAGCACTCGAGGTGCCACCCCGGACGACCACGACCCCACGGTGACTCCCACGCCGCCTCGACGCGCTCGTCCTCATCCTTGGCCGCCTTCCACAACGCGAAATCCTGCGCGTTGTCCTTCGTGTACTCGTCCTGACTGACACGTGCACCAACCTTGATCTCACGCGTGTCGAGCCGTGACAGGCGCCCGTACGCCGGGAACTTGTCGATCGCGAAATACACGGAACGGTCGTCAGCCTGATACGCGACACCCTTCGCGATCAGCGTCTCCACCAGCGCGATCATCTGCGGGATGTAGTCCGTCGCCCGCGGATAATGCTCCGCCGGCTGGATACGCAGGTACTCACGATGCGCATGGAATATTTCGACCACGGGATCCGTGACCTGGCGGATCGTCAGCCCGCGCTCGTTCGCGCGCTTGATGATCTTGTCGTCCACGTCGGTCAGGTTCATCACCTGCTCGACGCCCCAGCCCCGCAACGCCAGCGCGCGACGGAGGAGGTCCTCGAACAGGAATGTCCGGAAATTTCCGAGGTGCGCCGGATTGTAGACCGTCGGGCCGCAGGTGTACATGCGAACACATGACCCGTCAGCCGGTGCGAACGGCTCCACCTGTCGGGACAGCGTATTGTACAGAACAAACTCGCTCATCGAACCCCTGCGAAGACTGCACGAATCGGCGGACGGCAATACGCCGCCACTCTGGGCTGAAACCATGACGCTGCCCGGAACGCGCCTGGGCAAGCTACTGATCCGTGGAATCCTGTGCCACACGATATCCGGCGCCTTCTGCCACCATGCGCGCGGGGGCCGACCAGCGCGGCACCGGCGAGACAATGCCGGCGATCACGGGCCGCAACTGCCCGCCGGACAGCTCCAGCAACCACCAGGGCCACTGGCTCGGTGTGACCGATGCTGCGACCAGTGCCGATCCGCCAGCCTCCAGCCACGGCTCGAGCAGGGTCACGAGTGCGCCGATATCCGGAGCTGGCGCCTGCTCGACCAGCGCGGCATCGAGAATGACGAGGCCCGGGGGCGCATGCTCGCGACGCTGCAACGCGCGCGGTGCATCACCCGCCGGTGCGTAGCGCACACCCGTGAGGCCACGCGGCCCCCAACGCACGGTGCCCGAGTCACAGCGCGCGACCCCCGCGGCAACGGCGCACAACATGGACCGGGCGAGAGGCAGCGCGCCCGTGATGGCCAGCGCCTCGCCGGGCATGAGCTGCAGCGAGACACCGCCCAGCACCGTCACACGCACGCGACAGGCGCCGGCACCGGCGGTGATGACCTTGCGCACGTTACGAAGAACGAGCTGCGGAAACATGGTGACCTGCGACATGCGGCACTCCCGTGGCTGATGACGACGCCACGATGTCACGCCCGTCGCCGGATCACGAATCAGGCGAGTGCAGCCATGCGCAATTCAGCGCGCGGCCAGCCGCGCCTCGTGCACCGCAAGAATCGCCTCGGCGATCGGCGACGGATCGAAGCGCACGGGGTCCGTGGCCGGCAACCGCGTCTCCGCCATCGCACGCTCGATCGCGTCGCGCGCGGCGTCGTCATCGAGGTCGAAGGTGTTCATCGCGATCGCGATGGTCGGCGCATAACGCAACGGTGTCGTGACCGCATCGTGCAGGGCGATCAAGGCCTTGTGCGACGGAATCGAGACCCAGTCGTTGTTGCGGATCGTCTTGCGCGAAGGCTGCGTGCAAAGCACCAGTGCATGCGGTAGCGAGCCATGCATGAGGCCGAACGTCACGCCGGAGAAGCCGGGATGGATGAGGCTTCCCTGCCCTTCCACCAGCACGATGTCCGCATCCTTTGCCGCATCGAGCACCAGTCGCTCCGCGGCACCACCGATGAAGTCCGCCACCACCGCGTCGACCGCAATGCCCTTGCCATCAATGAAGATGCCCGTCTGACCCGTGCCCGCGAACGCCACACGCACGCCGAGGTCGCGCAACGCGGCACGCACGGCCAGCTGCGTCGTCATCTTGCCGATGTTGCAATCGCTGCCGACGGTGAGGATGATCGTGGCATCCACATCACGCACACGTCCCGACGAGACGGGCAAGTCGGCCGGCGGCTTTCGCACGTCCACGATCTGCACGTTCCTTCGCAGCGCGAGCTCGGCGAACTCCGGGTCATCGCCGATGAACACATGCAAGCCGCTCCAGACATGCAGCCCCGAGTCCAGCGCCGCACGGAGCACCGGTCGCCAGGCCTCCGGCAACCTGCCCCCCGCCGGTGCGATGCCGATGAGCAGCACGTTCGGCTGCAGCGTGAGACCCTCCGCGACCGATGCCACGACCGGAATGTCGCCGCCGAATCCGAGCACGTCCTGCACGGTGCGGCCCGCGTTGACCGTATCCAGCACCGCCACCACCTGCTCCGGCGTGAACCGGATGCAGCCCACCGCGGTCTTCGACGTGAACGGGCCGAACGCGCCGTCGGCGAGGATCAGGTACCGCGGTGTCATGGTCATGATGCGAAACTACATCGCCGAACGATGTGACCGCAAAGGACCCCTGCTCCACGCGACAGGCGCACTGCCACGCCGCCACGCTGCCGCACCACTCGCTCAGTTCAGCGACATCCGCTCTGCCAGCGCAATCAGGTCCTGCGGCGAGCCCACCGGCACCGTCATGCCGCCCTCGGGCGCTGGCACGCGCAGCACCAGCGTGCGATCCACCGGCAGCGGCCGTTCCGCCGCGCCTTCGTAAATGCGGTTCACCAGCACGCGCCGCACGATCACCGTCAACACCACCAGGATCGGCACGGCGACAATCAGCCCGACAGGTCCGAGCAGCTGCCCGAAGATCAGCACCGACATGATGCTCAGCACCGGCGGCAGCTTCACCTGGTTCTGCGTGATCAGCGGCAGCACCAGATTGCTCTCGATCAGGTGGATCACCGTGCCAAGAATCACGACACTCAGCACACGCCACGGGTCGCCCTCGCTTGCGAGCACGAAGAGCGCCGGCAGCACGGTACTGACCAGCGTCCCGAAGAACGGCACGATGGCGACGGCGCCGGTGAAGATCCCGAATGTGAGCCAGTAGGGAACGCCGAGCAGCGCGAGTCCGATGGCCGTGAGCCCGGCGAGAATCACCATGCCGAGCAGCTGGCCCGTGATCCAGGCGCGCAGGTCGCGCGCGACTTCGAGCATCACGTCGCGCACCAGCTCTCGATGCTGCGGCGGAAACAGCGCGATCATCCATTCGCGGTAATCGGCTGGACGACGGGCCAGGTACAACGACATCACCATCAGCGCAAACCCATCGATCGCGATGTGCAGCAGCCCGAAGACACGCGGCAGCAGGGTCTCGATCTGCCCGCTGGCCCGCTGGTACACCATGGACAGCGCCTTGTGGTCTTCCGTCGCGAGATACTCCTTCAGTGGCGGAATGCGCTCGCCGAGTTTCGCGAGCTGGTTCTCGAGACCCGTGATGTAGTTCGGCAGCTCGAGTGCGAGCGCCCGCGTCTGTTCCGCGAACGGCGGCACGAGCAGCGTCACGAGCCCCACCACGGCGCCAAGCGAAATCAGCACCGCCGCGAGCAGCGCGATGGACGACGGCATGCGAAGGCGTGTCTGGAACACGTCGGCCACGGCGCGCAGGAACAGCGACAGCAGCACCGCGATGAACAACAGCAGGAAGACGTTCGACGCCTTCACCACGAGCCAGAGCAGCGCCACGGTGACGATCGTGCCGAACAGCATTGGCGCGAATCGGACCCGTGGCGCTCCCTTCACCACATTCATCTCAGCCACTCAGCTCTTCGGAGTGGCGTCGTCGAGATGTTCGTAATCGGCTTCGGTCACGCTCGTCTTTTCTCGCTCGCCTTCGGCCAGCTGGCGTGCAGCAGGCTCCGTGCCGGCGGGTAGCATCCCCATCTTCTGCTTCAGCTCCAGCAGCCGCGAATCGGCGCTCAGCCCGCCCGCCGCCTTCTCCAGTCGCTTGAAATCCGACTGCAGCCGATCGCCCGAGAACTCTTCCTCGATCTCGGCGCTGGCCGTGAGACGACGCTCGTTCATCTCAATTTTCTCCTCCATCCGCGCGAACGCCTCGAAGGCACCCTTGTCGCTGAGTCCCGACATCGTGTTCTGAATGCGCTGCTGTGCCTCTGCGCGACGGGCGCGGGCGAGCAGCAGGTTCTTCTTGCGCTTCGCCTCCTCGATCTTGTCGTTCAGGTCACGCAGCAGCGACTTCAGCTTCTCGGTCTCGGCGCTGTGCGTCTGCCAGGTGCGCTGCAGTGCCGTGGCATGTTCGCCATGCTCCTGCTGGCGCATCAGCGCCTGACGTGCGAGGTCGTCGCGATTCTGCTGGATGGCCAGCATCGCGCGCTGCTCCCACTCGCCGGACTGCTTGAACTCGGCGTCGGCCTGGTCGCGCAGCCGCTTCTCGTCGGCGATGGCAGCGGCGACCTGCTGCTTCGCCTTCGCGAGCTGTGAGCGCATGTCCAGGATCGACTGCTCGAGCAGCTTCTCCGGATCTTCCGCCTTCGAGATCGCGTCGTTGAGGTTCGCCTTGATCAGCGATGAAAGTCGGTCGAAGAGTCCCATGTGATCAGTGAACCTCGCGGAATAGGGCAAGCTCGCGCACATGCGACGCGAGTGCGAGCGTCATGCTTTCGTAGGCGGCCAGGAACTCCGAGAAATCGAGGTTCGCGAGTTCCAGCGCTTCGGTGAGGATGATGTCGTTGGCGGAGATGCCGTACGCGCCGTGTACGAGGTCGGTCGCGTTCAGTTCCAGCAGGCGTCGGGAGAGCCGCGCGGCAGTCTCCGCATCGTCAGGCACCGGCATGACGTTCATGCGCATCAGCAGGACAGGCGGTGTGATATGCACGACGACCTGTGCATCGGGTGTCCCACCGGGCCGGACGACGAACATGCCGGGTTCGACTTCGGAATAGCTGGCGCCTTCCGCGCCCAGTCGGACGAGAAAGCTTTCCAGATCTTCGCGGTTGACCATTGTGGTGCCTCGGGTTGGGTGCCGCGAGCCCTACGGGAGCATCGTCAGCATGTTTCGGTCCGACACGCGAAGCTACGGCGTGACCGAGAGGACGGGCAACCGCCGCGGCTGCAATCGACCGCGACGGGACTGCCGCGGCAACCCTTTTGTGCCCGCCGACGACACAATCAGGCCCGTCGATCGTAGAACGGTGCGTGGCGCGAGTGGTCGCGTCCACCGGCGACCCATGCGGCTGCAACGGCCGCACACCACACCCTGCACCCGCCCGCCCATGCGTGTCACGCGACGACGGATTCTGGCGCTGATTGGCCTTGCATCCGTGCTCCCGCTGCTGGCGCTTTATCCATACTACGGCCATCCGCCGTGCGACGTCGACGCGCGTGTGCGCGCGCTGCGCGGGGGCACGGAGCTGTTGGATGCGTCGGGGTGCCGGCTGGGGTTCGCCGACCCCGGTCGCGAGCGGTTCGTAACGCTCACCACGTTGCCGCTGCATGTTGCGCTCGCGTTCACCGCGGTCGAGGACCGACGCTTCCATGCCTGGTACCATCGGGGCGTGGATCCGGTGGGCACGGTGGCGGCGGCTGTGGCGAATCTCGTACCCGGCGATGGTCCGCGCCGCGGCGCGAGCACCACCCCCATGCAGCTGGCGCGTGCACTCTGCAACGACCGCATGCCGACGGACCACAGCTGGTCCGGCAAGTTCGCCGAGGCGGGCCTGGGCATGCGTCTCACCTCGCGTCTCGGAAAGCGCGCGGTGATGGAGTTGTACCTGAACAGCGTGTACCTGGGTCGCAACCGGCGAGGCATTGAAGCGGCGGCACGTTCGTACTACGGCAAGCCGGCGACGGGGCTCACGGCTTCCGACGCTGCGGAACTCGCGCACCTCGTCGCCAATCCACGTGAGCGTGATCCGTCGCAGCACCCGGCGCGTGCGCGGAAGGCGGCGATCACCAACGTCTTCACGCGCATGCAGCTGCTGGACACCACGTTCACGGCGCGCGTCCGTCGCATCGCGCCGTCACGTGCACGGATCGCCGCGGCCGTACCGGTCATGTATCGCGGGTATGTCTCGCGTGTACGCGACGGCTTTGCGACCTGCCAGCCGTCGATCGACTGTCCCACGAGCGTGCGCACGTTCCTCGATGCCGGGTTGCAGCGCGCGGCGGAGCGCGAATTGACGGCACTCGTGACGCGACTGCAGGGACCGCAGCGGCCGCGCGCAAGAAACGACACCACGCCACAGCGCGAAGTAGCCGGCATCTTCGTCGCAATGCGTGTCTCGACGGGTGAGATCGTGAGTTACACGGGGCGACACGGCCGCGCGGCGGCCGGTGCAGACCTGCTGCGCATCGGACGCATTCAGCCGGCCAGCGCGATCAAGCCGCTGCTCCTCGCTGCCGCGATCGACGATGGCGACGTGTACATGGAGGAGACGCTCGGCGAGTTGATGGAAACGCACTGCCCGGATCCGACGGTGCACACGTACCTCGCGACGCTGAGCGGCGCCGATGCGCCCGAACGCAGCGTTGCCGACGCCATGATGCGCAGCGACAACGTACTGGGTGCGTGCCTCATGGCGGGGCTCAGCGCCAGCTCGCGCCAGCGGCTTGCGGCGGCGGGGATCCTGCGCTCCGTGAACGCCACGCCGGCTGATGGACTGGGGCTGCAGACCGTTGCGCCGCTGGACCTGCTGACGGCGTATGCCGCGATCCGCACTGGCGATCGTGCATCGATACCGCGCTTCAGCGACTACGATCCGGCGAGCACCGCCGCGCCGCTCATGTCGCAGATGTCCGCCGAAATGACGTATTCCGTGTTGCAGGGCGCGGCGCACCAGGGCACGGCATGGCGTGCGGCGAACGTGCTGCCCGGCGACGACGCGCTCGCCGGCAAGACTGGCACCGCAGGCAAGGGGCGCGAGCTGATCTTCGTGGGCTTCGCGCGCGACCTCGTGTCCCTGCTGTGGATCGGTGTCGTGTCCGGCAAAGGCGCCGTCTCGCCGCAGCATGCCGCGGACGTGGTCGTGGAGCCGTGGGCGCGCATTCTCCGCGCGTATGCGCCGCACGAAGACTGGCGCGACCCGTCATGGCAGGACGACGATCACGAATCGGCTGAGGACGACACGCGCGATGTCGACAGGTCTGCCGACCGCGAGGCTGCGCGCGAACTGCAGCAGCGCGCGGCGGAACTGCGCCGCTGGTTCACTCGGCTCGCACGCCGCGTCGACACGCGCACCATGTGACGTCGCCGCCGGCAGCCCTCAGCGTTCGAGCCTGAATCCCGGATCGACTGCGGGTCGCACGGCGGCGTTGGCGGCATACCAGCCTGTGAGATACATCCACCGCGTGATGCGCAGCAGCTT
>JACMPK010000068.1 GCA_014377535.1 Gemmatimonadaceae bacterium | reverse complement strand
TGCGGATTCAGCGTGGCGAGGAAGGTGCCCGTCGCCGGCTTGAAGGTCAGTCCCGTATTCGCCGTCGCCGAGGTGAACTGGAAGAGATCCAGCGAGCCGGGCTTCATCTGCCGCGACACCGACAACGAACTGGGTGTCAGGCGATTCGGGGTCAGCAGGTCGGCGACGTCCAGCGGATATGCCGTCGGATAGGCGCTTGGCGCGATGGTGTTCAGTCGCGCGTAGATCGCGCGGAGATTGCGGCTCGTGTACTGGTAGCGGCTGGCAATCTGCCCCGGTGTCGCACCCGGGTAGTCATCCAGCAATGTCGCCGCGAGGAAATCGCTGAACAGCACACGGAACGTCTCGCCCGCCACCGCCTCGATGTTTCCGGTGCCTCGGTTCCGCGTCTGCACCAGCTGACCCAGCTTCGGCTCGCCCTTCTGGTCGATCAGCCACCGCAGGAACAGCCACGCGACACCGCGCTCCTCGATCGTGCCGAAGCTCGTTGGCGACGTCAGCGAGTAGCTCAGTCTCGACGAAAAGAAGTCGTATGCGTTGGCGAAGTTCGGTGGCAGGAAACCCTGCGCCGAGTCCGGGAATATCTGTGCCGGGCTCCCGCGACCCTGCGGCGGACATGGCGGCAGGTTCGGGCACGGATAGCGGGATTCATAAAGCTTTCCACCCAGCTCCTCCGCCATGTGACTGAGGCCCTCGTTCAGCCAGATGTCCTCGGTGCCGGCGTTGCGTACCAGCACATGCTGGTTGAACGAGATCATGTGCTGCAGTTCGTGGATGAACGTCGCCGGCGCGCTGTTCCGGACTGTCGTCAGCGACAGGGGCTGACAGGTCGGCCCACCGGCCGCCTCGCCAGGTACCGACGAATAGAAGATCTCCGCCCGGTTGGCGTTCGAGTTGCCGGACAGGTCGGCACCATTGAAGAACCCCGCCACATACGACCCGCAGGGGCCGCTGCCCAGCGCCAGCCGGTTCACCACGGGCGTGAACAACACGAACGTCTTGCCGTTCGAGTCGATGTCGGACGTCGCACCGAAGGTATTCACGTCGATCGGGAACAGGTCCTGGTCGAACTGCCGACCGAACGACTGGTATTCCGTGTCACTGAACCCACCGGTCGTCGGCGCCAGGCTGTCCACGTACAGCAGGATGTTGGTCCCCGAGTAGAGCAGGCGAGCACGTACGGTGGTGTAGGTGCTCGTCGTGAGCGAGGACAGCACCTTGAAGTCGCGCACGACCTGCTGCGCCTGCTGTTGCTGCGCCTGCACGCTGAGGCTCACCGGCGGCCGTGCCCTGGGTTGTTGCATGAACGCGGCGGCGCGCGGCGCTTCCGCTTGTTCGATCTGGCGCATGTGCATGTGAAAGAGATCAGCCACGCGCAGGTTTGCGGCAGGACGCTCGGCCGCCGGTGCCTGAACGCGCGCCGTGAGGCTCGCGACACCGCCGATCGTGAACGGGTAGTCGGGCACGGTCGCGCGGTTTGTGCCGGTCGCGAAATCCTGCGTGGCCGCGGACTGCGGCATCACGGCATAGCGGCCCGGATTCGTGAACTGCACGCCGCCGCCGCCCGTCGCCGTCGCGACATTGAACACGCCCAGCGTGACCACGGTGGGGGAGAGCACGACCGGAACGACCGGCGGTGGTCCCGTCCCCGAGTCCGAGCAACCCGTGATCGCCAACGCCGCGCCAAGTGACCCGCACAGGGCAAACCAGCGGAGCGGAACTTTCAAAGTGTTTGACATCAAGAGTTTACGCTGGGCGTTGGTCAGATCGGCAGGCCGCTGCGGCTACCGTGCACAGTTAGATTATCGGTCTCATGTCTTTCGTGCATCTGCATTGCCACTCGGAATACTCGCTGCTCGACGGCGCGAACCGGATCGACGACCTGATCCGGCGTGCCGCCGAACTCGAGCAACCTGCGCTCGCGATCACTGATCACGGTAACATGCACGCCGCGTTTGAGTTCCAGGAGAAGACACGCAAGGCGGGCTTGCGCCCCATCATCGGCATGGAGGCGTACGTCGCCACCGGTGACCGACGAGTGAAGGCACGGCCAGGTCCCGGAATTCGGCCGTACTACCACCTCGTGCTCCTCGCCCGCGACCGCGCCGGGTACCAGAACCTGGTGAAACTGTCCTCGCTCGGATACACCGAAGGGTTCTACACGCGCCCGCGTGTGGATCGCGAGCTGCTGGCGAAGTATTCCGAGGGCCTCGTGGTCAGTTCGGCTTGCCTCGCCGGCGAAGTTGCGACACATCTCGAGCACAACCGCTGGGACGAGGCGCGCGCCGCGGCGGCCTGGTATGCGGAAGTGTTCAAGGATCGTTACTACCTGGAGGTCCAGGCCCACGACTCACCGGGTCAGGCCAGGCTCAACGAGCAGATCTTCACGCTCGGCAAGGAGATGGGCCTGCCCGTCATCGCGACGAATGACGCGCATTTCCTGACCGCCGGTTCACACGATGCGCACGATGTGCTGCTCTGCATCGGCCTGGGCAAGGATCGGAACGACGCCAACCGCATGCATTACGACGGCGGCCTGTACTTCAAGTCGGCCGACGAAATGCGCGCGCGCTTTCCCGACCGGCCCGACGTACTCGAGAACACCTGCAGGATTGCGGACGAGACTGACGTCCAGTTCAAGAAGCAGTACTTCGTGCCGGCCTTCCCGTTGCCAGAAGGCGTCACGAGCGAGAACGACCTGCTGGTACAGCTCGCCGAGGCGGGCGCCAGGGAGCGCTACGGCGATCCGTTTCCGCAGGACGTGCAGGACCGGCTCACCTACGAGCTCGATGTCATCACGCGCACCGGATACGCCGGCTACTTCCTGATCACGGCCGACTTCATCAAGGCCGCACGCGACCGCGGCATTCCCGTGGGACCGGGGCGTGGCTCGGCAGCCGGGTCGCTGGTCGCGTACGCACTCAAGATCACCAACGTCTGCCCGCTCAAGTTCGACCTGCTCTTCGAGCGCTTCCTGAATCCGGAACGCGTCTCGATGCCGGACGTCGATGTCGACTTCTGCTTCGAGCGTCGCGGTGAAGTGATCGAGTACGTGCGCCAGAAGTACGGCAAGGAAAGCGTCGGGCAGATCGTCACGTTTGGAACCATGAAGAGTCGCGCCGCCGTGAAGGACGTCGGTCGTGTGCTGGGCTTCACGCCGTCGGAGACCGATGCGCTGGCGAAGCTCATCCCGAATGCGCCGAACAACTCGCTGACGGTGAAGGAAGCGATCCGCGACGTGGCGGACGTGAAGTCGCGGTACGAGAACGAGGAGCGCTACCACCAGCTGCTCGACTACGCGTCGGCACTGGAAGGCCTGTCGCGACACACCGGCGTGCACGCGGCCGGCGTGGTCATTGCACCCGGTCCGCTGGACGACTACGTCCCGATCTGCACGCAGTCGTCGAAAGGCGCAGGCTCCGGCGACGACGAATCAGTGGTGGTGACGCAGTACGACATGAACAGCCTGGAGAAGGCTGGCATGCTCAAGATGGACTTCCTTGGTCTCACCACGCTGACGGTGATCACCGACGCGGTGAAGAACATCTTCGCGCGCACCGGCATCCAGATCGATCTCGACACGCTGGCGCTTGATGACGAGGATACCTATCGCATGCTGCGCGCAGGCCGCACGGCGGGTGTGTTCCAATTCGAGTCCGCATTGGCGACCGACGTGCTGCGCAGCATGCGCTGCGACCGCTTCGACGACCTCGTGGCATCGAATGCACTGCTGCGTCCGGGTCCACTCGATGCCGGCATGCACAAGGTCTACATCCGTCGCAAGAAGGGCGAGGAGGCGGTGTCGTACGCGCTGCCCGAACTCGAGACGATTCTTTCCACCACCTACGGCGTCATCACCTACCAGGAACAGGTGATGCGAATTGCGCAGGTGCTGGCCGGTATCTCGCTCGCCGAGGCGGACGTGCTGCGAAAGGCGGTCGGCAAGAAGGACTCCGTGCTCATCATGAAGGAGCTCGGCAAGTTCGAGGCGAAAGCGGTCGCGCGCGGACACGATGCGAAAATCATCAAGGAGCTCGCGGGGCAGATCGAGACGTTCGGCCGCTACGGATTCAACAAGTCCCACAGCGTCGCCTACTCCGTCGTCGCGTACCACACGGCGTACCTCAAGGCGCACTATCCGGCGGAGTTCCTGGCGGCGCTGTTGTCGTCGCAGATCGGCGACACGGAAAGCGTCATCAAGTACAACGCCGAGGCCCGCGAGATGGGCATCGAGATCC
>JACMPK010000067.1 GCA_014377535.1 Gemmatimonadaceae bacterium | reverse complement strand
CCAGTCGATCGCCTGCAGCTTGCCCGACGCGCCGGCGGTCGCGATGATCGTGCTCCAGCCGCCATCGATGCTGCGACCCAGCAGCACCAGTGCGCAGATGCCGCCGAAGATGTAGATGCCGGCCTGGATCATCTCGGTATAGACGACGGCGCGCATGCCGCCCTTGTACGTGTACACGACGGTCAGCAATCCAAGCACGAGGATCGCGGACGGCATGACGTATTGGCGCGGCACGGTGTCGCCAAGGATCAGCGCGACCGGAATGGCCGTCGCGAAGATGCGCACGCTGTCGGCCACGGCGCGTGTGGCCATGAAGATCACGCTCGTGAAACGTCGCGTCTCCGGCCCGAATCGCTTTTCGAACAGCGCATAGGCGGTGACCAGCTCACCCGCGAAATAGCGCGGCAGCAGGACATACGCCACCACGAAACGGCCGATGATGTAGCCGGCGACGACCTGCAGGAAGCCAAGGTTGCCGAGATAGCTGAGGCCCGGGATGCTGATGAACGTCAGCGCGCTCGTCTCGCTTGCGACGACGCTGAACAGGATGCCCCACCACGGAATTGCATGACTCGCGACGAAGTAGTCCTTCGCATCCTTCTGCTTGCCGCCCAGCCAGAGACCAAGGCCTGTGGTCCCGGCGAGATACGCCAACAGCACCAGTCCGTCCAGGACACTGAAGCCACCACGTTCCATCAGCGTCCACCCGCACTATTCGACAACGTACGCCTCCATGGCGAAATATTCGGCGAGTCCGAGCCGATTCAGCTGCGCGGCCGTCTCCGTGTTGCGATCCTGCACGCGCTGCCAGAACTCCCGGTCATCCTGGCCGGGGAACGGCGCGGAATCCTTCTGCGACTGATGCTTGAAGATTGCCTGGATCTTCAGGCGCAGCTCCTCCTGGCTGAGTGGCACCAGCACCGTGGCATCGGTCACGGCCCACTCCTGCCACGCGCCACGATACAGCCAGATCTCCGGCCGCGGATGGCCGAGTGCCACATACTCCGTCACTGCGGCGTCGATGGCTTCCTTGCACATGCGATGCGTGCCATGCGGATCGCTCAGGTCACCGGCGACGAAGACCACCTCAGGATGAAACTCCTCGAGCAGTTCACGGACGATCCGAACGTCATCGGGCCCGATCGGATCCTTGCGCACCTTGCCGGTCTGATAGAACGGCAGGTTCAGGAACCGTGCGTTGTCGGCCGAAAGTCCCACGACTTCAATGCCGCTGACCGCTTCCGCCTCGCGGATGATGCGCTTGATGTTTTGCACTTCAGCGCTGTCCACGTCACCGGGCCGCTTGCGCGTGAGGAACGCGGTGACGCGCTGCGCGTACTCCTTCGCGTTGCCGCCCTTGATATGCTGGTCACGATCGAGTCGCGTGATGAAGTCCGCGTAACGTCGCACGTCATGATCGAAGACCGCGATGTTGCCGCTCGTCATGTACGCCACCAGCATCGCGTTCTGGTTCTCGACCAGCTTCCGCAGCATGCCGCCCATCGAGATCACGTCGTCATCGGGATGCGGCGAGAAGCAGATCACGCGGCGCTGGCGATGCAGCTTGCTGCGACCGCGAATGCGCGCACCGAGCGCATTGAAGACGAACCCGTTGATTGCGCCGGGAGAGCCATGCACCGCCACCAGCGACGACAGCCGGTGCTCGGCATAATCCTGCTGCGTAAGCTTGAGGATCGCCTTGCCGACGGTCTGCGACAGCCACACCACGGCGCGCACCGCCAGCGCCGCATCCCACGAGACCTCGTCGACGAGCCATGGCGTCGCGTTCCGCGTAAGCTCCGCAGCCGCCGCACTGTCAAGGAAGCAGGTGGTGCGCGGATGGTCCTGCAGGAACGTGGCGGCGACTTCCAGGTCGATCGCACCTTCCACCGCGCGGCGCACGATACCGGCTTTGTGCTCACCGGTCGCGAGGATCGCGATTTCGCGTGCGGCGAGGATCGTGGCGACGCCCATCGTGATCGCTTCGCGCGGCGCGTTTTCGGCACCGAAGAAGTCGGCGGCGGCATCGCGGCGCGTCACGGCATCCAGCGTCACCAGTCGCGTGCGGCTGTCGCGGCCGGAGCCGGGCTCGTTGAAGCCGATGTGGCCGGTCTTGCCGATGCCGAGCAGCTGGAAGTCGATGCCACCAGCCTCAGCGATCCGCGCCTCGTACGCGCGGCACACACCGGCGACGTCCGCGCGATCGATCGTGCCCGGCAGCAGGTGCACCTGCGACGCTGGAATGTCGATGTGCGCGAACAGGTTTTCCCACATGAAGCGGTGGTACGCATGCACCGAGTCCGGCGGCATCGGCCAGTACTCGTCCAGGTTAAAGGTCACCACGTTGGCAAAGCTCAGCCCAAGCACGCGGTGCCGGCGAATCAGCTCGCGGTACACTCCGATCGGAGTGGAGCCCGTGGCCAGGCCAAGCACCGTGCGACGGTGCGTCGCTGCATTCTCGCGCATGATCGCCTCGATACGATCCGCCACGCGCGTGGCGAGTGTGTCAGGATCGTCACTGATCACGACGGGAATCTTTTCGAGGCTCTTCATGGGTCGTGGCAAAGTAATCGCGCGTCGTCGAGGCGCGGTGCGGTGATCACGCGCACGAAAAAGGCGGACCGGTTGGGATCCGCCTCGTTCGAAAGCAATGGTCCTGCGAGAGCGTCAGGCCGAGAACGACGATCCGCAACCGCAACCACCAGTGGCTTGCGGGTTCTTGAACGTGAATCCCGATCCCTGCATCGACGTCGTGTAATCGATGTTGATGCCACTCAGGTACTGCAGCGAAAACGGATCGACGAAGACCTGGTAACCTTCCTGCGCAAGGACGGTGTCGTCCTCGGCCGGCTTGTCTTCGATGAGCAGCGAGTATTTGAAGCCGCTGCAGCCGCCCGGCTGCACCGCGACGCGCAGACCGCCGATGGTCGGATCGACCGCCTCGGCCTGCAGGAACTTCATCACCTCGACCGTCGCGGCGGGCGTAATGGACAACAGCACATCAGGCGTCTGCATCGTGCTCATGCGACTTCCTCCAGGGGGTAGGCCGGGGAATCCCGACCGGATCACTCTTCAATTTATGTCAAAACTTCTTGCATGGAAGACCTGCGAATCGCCAGCTCATTCCGGCATCGGCGGCGATGGTCGGGCCGGCGCGCCACCCAGCGCCCCGATGACGGCATCCGCCAGCGCCACTCGGACGCCGCCGATGCGCGTGTTCTGGCGCGTGGGGTTCACCCGGTTCGTGAGCAGCACGATGAACAGGTCGCGCACCGGATCGATCCAGATCGACGTGCCGGTGAATCCGGTGTGTCCGAAGGCGCGCGACGACATCCGGTGGCCTGCGGAGTTGGTGCCGGTCGGCGTTTCCCAGCCCAGCGCGCGGCGGCTGACGAGCGTGTCCTGCGCACGCGTGAACAGGGCCGCCGTGCGTGCCGACACCAGTCGCGTGCCATCCAGCACGCCGCCATTCAACCAGAGCCGCGCCAGGCGCGCCATGTCGTCGCCCGTCGAGAACAGGCCGGCGTGGCCGCTCACGCCGTCGAAGCGGAAGGCATTCTCGTCATGCACCTCGCCGCGGGCCTGGCGCTGGCGCCACGGATCAAACTCCGTTGGCGCGATGCGCGGCTGCAGCGAGGAGTCGGGCCGGAAGCGGGTGTCCAGCAAGCGAAGCGGCTTGGCCACGAGCGCCTGAAATGCGCTGTCCAGCCGCATGCCGGTGACCTTTTCGGCGACCATGCCGAGCAACATGAAGTTCATGTCGCTGTATACGTACCGTGTACCCGGGATCGCATCGGGGCCGACCAGCATCAGCTGCGCGCGCGCGTCGGCAGCGTCCGTCGCTTCCTTGTAGAACGCGCGCCACGCCGCGAGGCCGCTGCTGTGCGTGAGGAGCTGCCGGATCGTGACGTCCGACGCGCGCGGCCCGCGCCATTCAGGCAGATAGCGCACCACCGGTGCATCCAGCGCAACACGACCCTGATCCACGAGCTGCACCATCAGCGATGTCGTCGCAATGATCTTCGTCAGCGAGGCGAGGTCGTAGATGGTCGAAAGCGTGGGACGCGTCGCGTCTGCCGCGTCCAGCTGGCCCACGCCAAACGACGCCGTGATGCCGGCGTGATTCCCAACGATCGCGACGGCGCCGGGAAACGCATTGTCTGCCAGTGCGCGCGTCAGCACGGCGCGAACCGAGTCGCTCACACGCTCCGTCATGCTCGGCGACCAGCGTTCTGTCCGCAGCGGGCGCGGCCCCTGCGAGTGCAGGCACGCGGCGCACGTCAGGCCCATGAACCCGAGAGCCAGTCCGCGTCGCATCACTGACCCGCCCTCGAGCCTATGCCGTCCGCCCGCGAGAACACGCCGGGCAGGCCCACCGGCGACCGCCCCGTGAAGCCGCCGTTGAACAGGGCACGGGCTGCGGCGCGTTCCGGAGCGTCACCAACGCTGAATGTCGCCATGTATGCACCGATCGCCGGAAACTGTCCGATCACGTACGGGTTGCCCGCAGCCACCACGATCGGCCTCACGCGCGGCGTGATCTCGCGCACCCAGCCGGCAAATGCCTCCGACAGTGCGACACGTCCGCGACCTTCCACGCGCCGGACGACGGTGAGCAGTACGACGCGATCAGGTGGAAGCTGCGCGGTCAGGGCGTCGAGCGTTTCGCGCGATGTCGCTGGCCCGACCCGCGTGACCTCTGCCCGTGCCGCCTTCCGGAACTCGTCAACGAACGCGTCGCCGCCACCAAACTCCGTCTCGGGCGTGTACACCACGAGGTGCAGCCCGGACGTCGCGACGAGCGGCAGTCGTCCCGCCGAGTCACGAATTACCGTGATCGCGCGAGCGGCGATCTGCGCGGCGACGCGGCGATGTGCCGTTATGCCCACGGTCGTCCGCAGCGAGTCGAGGGACATCTGCGCGGTGCGATTCAAGCCGACGCGCACCTTCATCTCCAGGTTCTTGCGCGCGGCGGCGTCGAGCAGCGCGGCGAACGACGCGTCCACCTGCGCCTGTAGTGTGAGTGCGCGCAGCACCGGCGCCACGTCGGCCGGCTTGAGCAGCACCTCGGCGCCCGCACGCACGGAGCGGATCGCGATTTCCTCCTGCGAGAACATGCGGGCCACCCCCTGCATGGTGAGCGCATCGGTGATCGTCAGGCCGCGGAAGTGGAGCGAGTCGCGCAGCTCGTCATGCAGCACACGGCGCTGCAGTGTCGCCGGCACGTCGTCACCCAGCCACTCGGGATTGCTGATGTGGGCCGACATCACCGCTGCGGCACCGGCGTTGATTGCGGCGCGGAACGGTCGGAACTCCACGCTGTCCAGCCGCGCATGCGTCAGGCGCACCACGGGCAGGGCATTGTGCGAGTCGGTCTCGGTGTCGCCATGCCCGGGGAAGTGCTTGACCGTCGCCAGCGCGCCGCCATCCTGCACGCCGCGCGTGAACGCTGCGGCAAGCGCCGCGACCATGGCCGGGTCTTCACCGAACGACCGCACGTTGATGACCGGGTTGGCGGCATTGTTGTTCACGTCGGCGACCGGTGCATATGCCAGGTGAATGCCGATCGCGCGGGATTCGCGGCCCGTGATCAGGCCGGCGCGATAGGCGAGCGCCGTGTCGCCGGTTGCGCCAATGGCCATGTTCGTCGGAATCAGCGTGGCGCCGCCGCCCTTCAGCATCGATGGGATGAAAAGTCCGCCCTCCAGTCGCCCGATCGACGGTTCCACGTCGCAACCGACGAGCAGCGGTACGCGGGCCAGCGCCTGCAGCGCGTTGAGCTTTGCCGCCACCTCGATCGGCGAGCCCACGGACATGAGAATCCCGCCGATACCGTCGTCGCGGACCCAGCGTGCCGTGACGGCGTAGGCGCTGTCCGAGGTGCTCTCGTAATCACCGAGAAGCCACACATGGATGAGCTGGGCGGCGCGGGCACGCGGCGACAGCGTCGCGAACGTGCTGTCGACCCACTGCTGGCCTGCCAGGCTGAGCGGAACACGCGGGTCGCGTGATTCTTCTGATGCGAGTGGCACCGTGGAAACCGACGACTCGCCGTTCCGGGTGTCGACATGAGTGCCGAACCCGGGGATGCTCACGGGATGCAGGCTGAGCGTGATGGCGACGGCAGCGGGAAACCAGAGGCGCATGAGACCTTGAGCACTGTAGGACGCGCCCCGGACCTGCTGGGCTTATTGCTGCGTGTGGCACAAGCCTAGCGGAACTTTGGGTCTGGATGCGGGCACTGTCGGAGACGGGTGCTAGCAGGCCCCGCCGTTGCTGCATTCGGGCGCGCTACCTAAGCTTCTTTTTTTGCAGCGTGCGCGCGTGCTGCGCCGGACGCACCTTGCCGACGACGCGCAGGGTGTTTGCGGCGTATTGCTGCTCGCTCTTTCTCCCGTTTTCCGTCACACATGGCCATGCTGGTTGCTGTCTGGGACGCGTTCAAGGCGGGTTACCTGCGGGTCATCGCGCCAGTCGCAGACCTCCTGGTCCGTCATCGTGTGAGCCCAAACCTGATCACGACGGTCGGGACACTGTGCACGATGGGTGCGGGAGTGATTTTCGCCAGTGGACACATCCGGACTGCCGGCTGGTTCATGGGGTTGACCGCATTGTTTGACGTGCTCGATGGCACGGTGGCCAGGCGCACCGGCCGGAGCACCGTGTTCGGCGCGTTCTACGACTCGACGCTGGACCGCGTTGCGGACGGATTCGTGCTTGGGGGCCTCGCTGTGTTTTATGGCGTCAACGAGGCGCATCGCAGTCCTGTGATGCTGAGCATCACGATCGCAGGCCTCATTGGTACATTCCTGACGTCATACACGCGCGCCCGGGCCGAGTCGCTCGGCCTCGATGCCAAAGTGGGCATCGTGCAGCGTCCGGAACGTGTGGTACTGCTGTCGGCGCCGCAGGCGTTTTTCGGCCTCGCGCTGGACGGGTGGGTGCTCGCCGGGATCGTCACCTTGCTGACCGTCACGGCATGGATCACGGCGGTGCAGCGCATGCTGTTCGTATACACTGTCTCGCGCGCAGCTGAAGCCAGTGGTGAGCTCACGCCTGCGCCGCGCCACCCCGGTGCACAGCCGGCATCGTCGTCGCCGTCGATGTCCGATGATGTCCCGGCCCCCTTCGCGCCCTGACGGCGTCGCTTTTTCCACTGGAGATTTCATCACGTGCCCGGTTCGCTGACTCGCCCGACGTCCATCGCTCCTGCCACCGGCAAGCTCGGTATCCTGACCCCCGGTCTGGGAGCTGTTGCCACCACGTTCATCGCGGGAGTCGAGAGCATCCGTCGCGGCCATACGAAGCCGATCGGGTCGCTGACCCAGATGGCGACAATCCGCCTTGGCAAGCGTACCGAGCATCGCTCGCCGCTGATCAAGGATTTCGTCCCCCTCGCCGCGCTGCCCGACCTCGTCTTCGGGGCGTGGGATCCCATTGCCGATGATGCCTACACCGCGGCAAAGAAGGCCGGAGTGCTGTCGTCCGAACACCTCGAGCCGCTGAAGGATTTTCTCAGCGAGATCAAGCCGATGTCCGCCGCATTCGAGTCACGCTTCGTGACGCGCCTGCTCGGTGTGAACAACGTCAAGAGCGGTCCGACCTATCGTGACATCGCCGAGCAGCTGCGCGCCGACATGCGAAACTTCAAGGCCGCCAACGGCTGCGATCGTCTCGTGATCGTCTGGTGTGCCAGCACCGAGGCGTTCATCCTGCCAGGTCCGCAGCACGCGACGATCGAGTCGTTCGAGAAGGCGATGGACGAAAACGACCAGGCGATCGCGCCGTCCATGCTGTACGCGTACGCGGCACTGATGGAGAACGTGCCGTTCTGCAACGGCGCACCGAATCTGACGGTGGATCTCCCGTGCATGCTGCAACTGGCCAACGATCGCGGCGTGCCGGTCAGCGGCAAGGATTTCAAGACCGGCCAGACCTGGATGAAGACCATCATCGCGCCGGGCCTGAAGGCGCGCATGCTCGGGCTGGAAGGCTGGTACTCCACGAACATCCTCGGCAACCGCGACGGCGAGGTGCTGGACGATCCCGCGTCGTTCAAAACCAAGGAGGAGTCGAAGCTGTCGGTGCTGCACAACATCCTGCAGCCAGATGTGTATCCCGACTTGTACAAGGATTTCTCGCATGTCGTTCGGATCAACTATTATCCGCCGCGTGGCGACAACAAGGAAGGCTGGGACAGCATCGACATCATCGGGTGGATGGGTTACCCGATGCAGATCAAGGTGAATTTTCTCTGCCGCGATTCAATCCTGGCTGCGCCCATCGTGCTCGATCTGGCGCTGTTCAGTGACTTCGCGCACCGCGCCGGCATGAAGGGGATTCAGGAATGGCTGTCGTTTTACTACAAGAGCCCCATGGCCGGCCCGGGCCTGCAGCCGGAGCACGACCTGTTCATCCAGCAGACGAAGCTGAAGAACACGCTGCGCTTCCTGATGGGCGAGGACCAGATCACGCATCTGGGCCTGGAGTATTACACCTGATGACTGGTGGCGTCGCGACACTCGACCACGTCGCGCGCCGTTGGCCGGGCGCCTGCGTGCCTGTTCGCCTGCTCGGCCGCATCGCGCGTCATGCGCGCTGTGTGCTTCCCGTGATGGTCGCCTTCGCGATCATCACGGGCTGCAACAGCCGTGATCCGCAGGCTGCGATCGACACGCGCATGTGGACGGATGATCTGGCGTTGCGCATCCGGCTCACGCCGCGGCCGCCGTTCGCGCGCGAGGACGTGATCGTGCGCGTTGTCGTCTCTGACAAGGCGTCCGGCGCGCCCGTCGAGCGGGGCGAGGGGCGTATCTACGCCATGAGCAAGGACAGCGTGAAGATCTACGATGGCCTCGAGCGTGGCCCCGAGCCGGGAACGTACTACGCGAAGCTGAACTTTCTCACCGCAGGCGAGTGGGCCATCGGCCTGCAGTTCCGCCGCGACTCGACACAGAAGCTGGAGACCATGGACTGGTTGCAGACCATCCGCAACGCACGCTGACCACATGCGACTCTTCCATCGTACGTCCATCCGTCCCGCCGACGTGATCGCACTGGCCGACGAGCACTTCAAATCGCTCGGCCTGCGCGGCACGTCAGACACCATGCGCTCGCGCACTTTCGTGGGCGACCTTGGTACACTGCAGCTCAAGGTGCGGAGCGATGGTGGTCACTACACGCTCGTCGAGGCCTTCACCGACCAGATCGGCGAAAGTCGGCTTGACAAGAACGTGAAGAAGTTCTTCAATCGCGTCCATCGCGCCGCCGACCCGCATCACGCGCCGACGGCAGGGTATTGACGTGGAGTTTCCGCCGCGCCCGCTGGACCTCGACGCGATGCTGACACAGACGCCTGGCTTCCCCAACGCCTTGCCGCGTGCGTATCGCGAGCATGCGGATTCGCTGAGCGGCGCGCAGCGCCTGGCACTGTATCGCCATATGCGGATGACGCGTACTCTCGAAGAGCGGCTGGTTGCCCTCTATCGTCAGACGAAGGTCGTCGGAGGGCTGTTTCGCTCACTGGGACAGGAAGCCGATGCCGTCGGCAGCGCGTTCGCGCTCGAGCGGCGCGACATCATGTCGCCGCTGATCCGCAACATGGGGTCCATGCTCGTCAAGGGCGCGACGCCGCTGGAGATCCTGCGCCAGTACATGGCCAAGGGTGACTCGCCGACGCGCGGTCGTGAGCTGAACATTCACTTCGGTGACCTGCACCGTGGATTCGTCGGGCAGATCTCGCACCTCGGCGACATGGTTCCGGTGATGGCCGGCATCGCGCTGTCGTTCAAGATGCGCGGTGAGAATCGCGTGGTGCTGGTGTACATCGGCGACGGGGCGACCTCCACGGGCGCGTTCCACGAGGGCGTGAACTTTGCCGCCGTGCAGAAGGTGCCGCTGGTTATCGTGGTCGAGAACAACGGCTATGCGTACTCCACACCCACGGGCAAGCAGACCGCAGCGAGTTCGTTCATGGACAAGGCGGTGGGCTATGGCATTGCCGGTGTGCAGGCCGATGGCAACGACGTGCTTGCGGTCTACGACGTGACCAAGGCTGCGGTCGATCGCGCACGGGCCGGCGGCGGGCCGACGCTCGTCGAGTTGATCACATATCGACGAAAGGGACATGCGGAGCATGACAACCAGTCGTATGTGCCGGATGGTGAGATGGAGTGGTGGGCAGCCAACAACGACCCCATCGATCGCTTCACCGCATGGCTGGCCGCGAATGACGGCGTGAGCGCCGAGGAACTCGCCTCGATCGATGCGTCGGTGGCTGCGGAGATCGATGCAGCAACCGACGAGGCCGAGCGGAGCCCGATGCCCGAGCCGCACGATGCACTGATCGGTATCTACGACGACCCGCCCACGCTCGCGCCGCACTGGTACCGTGAAGGGGTAAAGGCGGCCGTCGAGACGAATGAACGTCCTGCAAGCTGGGGCACGCACGATGGCTGAGATCACATATCTCGAAGCGATCCGCGAAGCGATCACCGAGGAGATGGAACGCGATGCGAATGTCTTCTGCCTCGGCCAGGACATCGGTGCATTCGGCGGTGCGTTCAAGGTCACCGACGGGTTGATGGCGAGGTTTGGCGAGCATCGCGTGATCGACACGCCGATCTCCGAAACCGCGATCATCGGTGCGGCGGCGGGTGCGTCGCACATGGGTCTGCGGCCTATCGCAGAGCTGCAGTTCATCGACTTCATCTCGTGCGGCTACGACATGCTCACGAACTACGTCGCCACGGCGCGTTACCGTGCCTTCTTGCCGTGCCCGATGGTGGTGCGCGGCCCCAGTGGTGGCTACGTGCGCGGCGGTCCGTTCCATTCGCAGAATCCAGAAGCGGCGTTCCTGCACACGCCGGGCTTGAAGATCGTGTATCCGGCCACGGCGTCGGATGCGAAGGGGCTGATGAAGGCCGCGATTCGTGATGACGACTGCGTGCTGTTCTTCGAGCACAAGTATCTGTACCGTCGCGTGAAGGAGGTCATGCCCGAGGGCGATCATGTCGTCCCGATCGGCAAGGCGCGCACCGCACGCGAGGGGACGGATGTGTCGATCATCACGTACGCTGCAACGGTCTGGAAGGCGCTCGAGGCAGCGGAGCAGCTGCAGCGCGAGGATGGCATTTCGGTCGAGGTGATCGACCTGCGAACGCTGCTGCCGATGGACGACGAGGCCATCGTCGCGACCGTGAAGAAGACCAATCGTGTGCTCGTCGTGCACGAGGATACCCGCACCGGTGGCATCGCCGGCGAGATCACGGCGCGCATCAACGAGACCTGCTTCGAATGGCTCGATGCGCCGGTGCTTCGCGTCACGGCGCATGACGTGCCGTTGCCCTATTCGCCGCCGCTCGAAGATTTCGTGCTGCCGCAGGTGAGCGACATCGTGACCGTCGCGCGCCATCTCGCCCGGTACTGAACGTGACCGAACCGAATTCCGCACTGTCCACGCCGGGCATGCCGCCCCTGTCCGACGACGACAAGTCAGGCCGTCGCTATCGCAACGTCGGTGTTGGCTGTTTCACGACCTTCATCGGCCTCTTCGGCGGTGGCATGATCGCGGTGCTCCTTGCCAAGATCGTCTCGCAGGCGCTCAACGAGCCGCAGTGCGAAGGACTCCCGACCTGTAATTGGCTCACCTGGGCTGCGCGCGGTGGCGTGGTGGGCATGATTATCCTTCCGACGATCTCCGTGTGGCGCCTCAGGCGTGGCGACGCGGTTCAGGATCGTTCCCGTTCTGTCTGATCGAGGGTGAGCCGGTGGCTCGTATTGATATCGTAATGCCGCAGATGGGCGAATCCATCGCCGAAGGCACCCTGTCGCGCTGGCTGAAGAAGCCGGGCGACGCGGTGAAACGCGACGAAGCCCTCTTCGAGATCTCGACTGACAAGGTCGATGCCGAGATCCCCTCGCCAGCCGCTGGCATCCTGATCGAGATTATCGTCTCGGAAGGCCAGACGGTGCCGGTGCAGGCGATCGTCGCTCGCCTCGAGACCGAGGCCGGTGCGGCGGTCGTGGTGACCGATGCGCCCGCCCCGGTCGAAAAACCCGCTGCCGCGCAGGCACCCGAGCCAGCGAACCCGCCAGTGGCTGCGCCGATGCCAGTCCCGGCGTCAACACCGGCCGTTCTTGCTGCCGCGGCCGACAGTTACGAGGAGCGGCTCCGCACGAAGTCGTCGCCACTGGTGCGAAAGATTGCCGCTGAGCATGGCGTCGAAATTGCCGGAATCAACGGTTCCGGCATCGCGGGTCGCGTCACGAAGCGCGACATTCTTGCGCACATCGAAACGGCACCGGCCGAGCAGCCGACTGCACCGCCGCCGGTCAGCGTCGTCGCGGCACCGCCGGCATCGCTGCCTGCATCGGTCGTCGTCGCGCCGCCAGGCCATGGCGACGCGCAGTCGGCGCAGGTCTGGCCGGGTGATGTCGTGCAGCCGATGTCGAAGATCCGTCGCCTCACGTCGGATCACATGGCGCAGGCGATTCGCGTCGCCGCCCACGTCACCAGCTTCTTCGAGATCGACCTCACCCGTGTCGCGCGTATCCGCGCCGGCATGCGCCAGGAGTTCGAGCAGCAGAACGGACAGAAGCTCACGTTCCTGCCGTTCATCGTGCAGGCGGTGATCACGCAGCTCAAGCGACACCCGATGATGAACGCCGCCGTCAACGGCACCGATCTCATTCATCGCAAGCAGTACAACATCGGTATTGCCGTGGCCCTCGATCCCACGGGCCTTATCGTGCCGGTGGTGAAGCATGCCGACGATCTTTCGCTGGCCGGACTGACGAAGGCCATCAACGATCTGGCATCGCGTGCGCGCTCTAAGGGTCTGAAGCCCGACGAGGTCACGCAGGCCACGTTCACGATCACGAATCCCGGTGTCTTTGGCTCGCTGATGGGCACGCCGATCATTCCCGTGGGCACCACAGCCATCCTTGGACTTGGCGCCATCGAAAAGCGACCGAAGGTCATCACGGGTCCCGATGGCGAGGACACGATCGCGATCCGCACCTGCGCGTACTTTTCGATCTCTTTTGATCACAAGGTCGTCGATGGCGCCGATGCAGACCGGTTCATGGCCGACCTGAAGCGGTCGTTGGAAACGTTGCCTGCGCTGACTGCCTGATCGTGGCACGCGCGCTCTTCATGAAGCGGACGATCGTCCCGCTCCCTGAGCGGGTGCGGTACATGGATCGGCTGCAGAAGCGAAAGGCCTATTATGCAAATGCCGGCTGTCACTTCTGGGTGTTCGAGGAAGCGGCGCTCAACGGGGCGTTTATCGAGTTCACCGAGGCGCCTGACCGCGTGACCCTGCAGACCGCCCTGCAGGCGGCGCCGGATCAGGTCCTCGACGCAAACCGCATCTATCAGGAGATCTCGCTGTCATGATCGCGACACGCACGATTTCCCATGACGGGGTCCGCTGGGCAGTGACGCCTTCGGGTTTCGTCACGCAATCCGTCGGCGACGAGTTCGGCCTCGTGTACACGCGCCTTGATGATGAGAGTGGCGAAGTCCGGTTTTCTCGGTACTCGCCCTCTGGCACGCGTGCCCGCGAGGCGTCGTTCGAGTCGCTCAGTGACGCGATGCTCCTGCGGCTCTTCCTGACGTCGCAGCCGAGCGCGCGAGCGCCCGAGGGTGGCTACCGCCAGTGAGTGCCCCAGTGGCGCCGCAGGGGCCGTTTGTCGACCTGCATGCGCATACCACGGCTTCCGACGGCCGCGCCACGCCCGCGGAATTGATCGCGCTGGCCAAGGCGGCGGATCTGCAGGCCGTCGCGATCACCGATCATGACACGCTCGATGGTTTGCCCGCCGCGCAGGCCGCGGCAGATGCGGCCGGCATCCAGCTCGTGCGCGGCATCGAGTTGAGCACGATCGACGGCACCCGCGAGATCCACCTGCTCGGACTGCATCTCGTGTCGACCGATGTCCTCGCGGAACGGCTCATCGCCGTGCAATCCGCGCGCGTCGATCGTGCCGTCGAAATGGTCGCGCAGCTGAACAGGCTCGGCATGCCGGTCACGATGGAGATGGTGCACGAGCAGGCCGCCGGCGGCGCGGTCGGTCGTCCGCACGTGGCGCGCGCGCTCGTCGCCGGCGGTTGGGTGCGCGACCTGCGCGACGCCTTCGATCGCTGGCTCGGCGATGGCAAGCCGGCCAATGTCGGCAAGCTCCGGCTCGAGCTGGTCGACGGCATCGCGTTGATCCACGAGGCCGGCGGCGTCGCCGTGTGGGCGCATCCGCAGTCCGAAGGCACCAGGGATCGCATCGGACGCTTCGCCGAGTCGGGACTCGACGGGGTGGAGGTGCGTCATCCGAGCCATAACGGCGAGGATGTTGCGCGCCTCGCCACGCTCTGCGATCACTTCGGCTTACTGAAGAGTGGCGGGTCGGACTGGCATGGCGCGCTCGATGGCTTCCGGCCGCTGGGATGCATGCACGTGCCGGCGCCATGGATGGATGCACAGGTCGAACGCGCGCTGCAGTGGCGCGCCCGGAGCATGGGTACGTTGGAGGTGTGACGTGATGCCACTCGCCGGCACGGTCGCGCTGGTCACGGGTGGCGCCCGACGCGTCGGCAAGGCCATCGCGCTCGCCCTCGCCGATCGCGGAGCGGACATCGTCGTGCACTACAACAGTGGCGCGATCGAGGCAGACCAGACCGCCGCCGAGCTCCGGACGCGCGGTGTGCGTGTCGCCACGGTGCAGGGAGATCTCGCGCAGGTCGCGGTCGCACGAGCGCTGCCGCAGCAGGCACACGCGCTGCTTGGCCGACTGGACATCGTGATCAATTCCGCGGCGATGATGCTGCGCACCCCGCTTGGCGACGTCATGCCCGACGAGTGGGATCGCATGTTCGCGCTGAATCTGCGTGCGCCGTTCTTCGTGGCGCAGGCGGCCGCACCGCTGATGCGGGCCGCAGGCGGCGTGATCGTCAACATCGCCGACCTCGCAGCCTACGAAACCTGGCCTGCGTATGTGCCGCACGGCATCACGAAGGCGGGCGTCGTGCAGATGACGCGCGGCCTGGCGCGCGCGCTGGCACCCGCCATTCGCGTGAATGCGGTCGCACCCGGCGCGGTGCTGCTGCCGGACGAGTGGAATGCAGGCACCGCCGATCGACTCGCCGGCACGACACCGTTGCAACGACTTGGTTCAGCCGACGATGTCGCACAGGCCGTCGTGTTCCTGTGCGAGGCGGACTACGTGACCGGTGAAGTGATCATCGTCGACGGTGGTCGGCACATCCGCACATGATGCCGGTGCAGCAGTACGGTCGCATCGTCATCTGCGGCGGCGGATGTTACGGCGGCTACTACGTGCGACAGCTCGCTCGCGCGCGCGCCGCCGGTGCGCTGCAGTGCCGCGAGATCATCGTCGTGGATCGTGATCCCGATTGTCGCGTCGCGCGGCTCGTGCACGCGATCGAAACCGGGGACGCCGTCGCGACGGCACAGCATGGATGGCGGCTGTACCCGGCCGCAGCGTCGGAGGACGCCTCACCCGTGCAGCCCTCGGCTGAGCGCCTGGCAGCAATGCCGGGCGACGCAGCGGCGTACCAAGACCTGCCGATCCGTTTCGTCTCCGCGGACTGGGACAGTTTTTTCGCGCGCATGTTCGCCGCAGCGCTGGACACGGCGCGGCACGGTGCGCACGATGCGCACGATGCAGATGTTGCGCGCGACACGTGGCGTGACTCGGTCGTGCCGTCTCCGCTCATGCCGCACCTGCTGGCCCACTGGGTGGCTGCGCGCATGGCGGCGCATCGCCCCGGGGCTGTCGTGAGGCAAGTGCCGGTGTCGTCGGCGCCCGAGACGCCATGGAGGCGCGCTGCGCCTGACGCGGCGCACTACGCGTCGTTCGCCACGTGGATGTGCCCGATCAACTGCATCGAGCCACCACGCTGTCCGGAAACGCGCGGGCCGCGGGACTGGACCATGCCGGCAGCCGTGCGACTCGCGGCGGGCGCTGCGGCGGCTGCCGGTGCACCCTACCACGTGCTGGCGATCTTCCACACCACGCATCGAGTCTACGGCGTGGGCATGTTCGATGTCGCCGATGCCATCGCGACCGATGCCGCGATCGCCGCAGCGCATGAACGCGCAAGCCTTCGCGTGATGGTCGCCTCGGTGTCGCACTGTCATGGCGCGCTCGCCGAGCTGCTGGCAGAGGCGCTGACGCATCACGAAGCACCGGATGTTTCCCGCGAGCCGGCATTGCGGCACGACGCGGCTCGCCTGCTGCTTTAGATTGCTGCGCACTGCCGATCGGCCGCGACCGCACGCGCCGTTCTTGCGCACCACCTTTTGAGGCACACCGCTCCATGACCGCTCCCCGCACTGAAGCCATCGCGATCATCGGCTCCGGCCCCGCTGCCTGGACTGCCGCGATCTATGCGGCCCGCGCGAGCCTGAATCCAATCGTCTTCGAGGGTGAGCAGGTCGGTACTGAAGGACCCGGCGGCCAGCTCATGCTGACGACCGACATCGAGAACTTTCCGGGTTTTCCCGAGGCGATCACCGGACCTGACCTCATGGACCGCATGAAGGCGCAGGCCGTGCACTACGGCACCCGTGTCGTGTCGGAGCTGATCACGTCGGTCGACTTCGCGCAGCAGCCGTTCACGCTGGTGCCCAACTACAGCGCACCGGTCACCGCGCACACGATCATCGTGGCGACCGGTGCGTCGGCGAAGTGGATTGGTCTGGACAACGAGATCCGCCTCGCGAAGAATGGTGGTGGCGTTTCCGCCTGCGCGGTGTGTGATGGCGCGCTGCCGCACTATCGCGGCAAGCGTCTCGCCGTCGTCGGCGGTGGCGACACGGCGATGGAAGAGGCGCTCTACCTGACCAAGTTCGCGAGTGAAGTCGTCGTCATCCATCGCAAGGACAAGTTCCGCGCGTCGAAGGTCATGGCCGAGCGGGTGCTCGGGCATCCGAAAGTGCGCGTGGAGTGGAACACCGTCGTGACCGACGTCCTCGGCACTGACGAGATCACGTCGCTCCAGCTGACCGACACGGTCACGGGGGCGATGCGAGACCTGCCGGTCGGCGGTCTCTTCGTCGCGATCGGGCACGCACCGAATACCGGCTTCCTTGCCGGGCAGCTCGACCTCACGCCGTTCAACTACATCAAGACGGCGTCATGGCGGACGGTGACATCCGTGCCGGGCGTATTCGCCGCCGGCGATGCCATCGACGACTACTACCGTCAGGCGATCACGTCGGCGGGTACTGGCTGCATGGCCGCACTGGAGGCGGAACGGTGGCTCGCACATCACGGCATCGGCGAGTCGCCCGTGCTGGAAACCGCAGTCGCGCCGGTCGGCATCGCCGCCGCGGTCGTCGAGCCGGCCGTCTGATGGCATTGCGCATCGAGGCCGTGCCGGTCGGTGCATTCCAGGCCAACGCCTATCTCGTGATCGACGAGGAGAGTCGCCGCGCTGCGATCGTCGATCCCGGCGCTGAGGGCGATGCACTTGCGGCACGCCTGAGTGCCACGGGCGTCACGCTGGAGGCGATCTGGATCACGCATGGACATCTCGATCATGTCGGCGGCATCACCGGCGTGCGACGCACGTTTCCCGATGCACCGATCTGGCTGCACGCGGCGGATCGTCCGCTGTACGACAACGTGGCCGCGCAGGCGCTGGCCTACGGTATCCCCATGGAATCGCCGCCGCCCCCCGATCGCGCATGGAACGAGGATGATGTGGTGTCGCTGGCGAGCCACGACTTTCGCATCGTGCACCTGCCGGGGCATGCGCCGGGCCACGTGGCGCTGGTCGGCAGCGACATGGTTTTTGTTGGCGATGTCGTGTTCGCGGGGTCCATCGGGCGCACGGATCTTCCGCTCAGCGATCCGCACGCGATGCAGGCGTCGCTGGCACGCATCGCGGCGTGGGCTCCGCATCTCGTGTTGCATCCGGGCCACGGTCCCTCCACGACCGTGGCCGTCGAGCTGCAGACAAATCCGTTTCTGGCTGGCATGGCACGCCCGCTCGGTGCCCGCGCATGAGCACGAGCATCGTGGCCGCGGTCGCGGCGAGGAAGCGAGAGGAGCGTGATGCGAGCGATCCTGCCGGTACGATCGGGCGTAATCGCAATCGCGCGCTCGTCGCACTCGTGATGTCAGCGTTGTGGGGCGGTGCCGCGATCATCGTGGTTACCACGGTGGCTCCCGCCGCCTTCAAGGTGCTGCCCACGCGATCGCTGGCTGGCGCGCTGGTGGGACAGGTGCTGCCGGTGCTCTTTCTCGCCGGGCTGTTCATGGGTGCGGCCGTGTTCGCGCTCACTACACGCGGCGCGCCGTTCGCACTGCTGCGCCGCGTCGGCGCTGCAGGATGGATTGCAGGATGCGCGATCGCGCAGGTCGTCATCGGGCCGAAGATCGCCGCATTGCGCGTGACCATCGGGCCGAGTGTCGATGCCTTGCCGATCACTGATCCGCTGCGTATCGCATTCGGCCGGCTGCATGGCTTGAGCGTGTTGTCACTTGGCGTAGCCATGATCTTCGCGCTCCTCGCACTCGTCGGCGCGCTGCTGGCGCTGCGTGCCGTCGCTGCACCACGCGATGCGCAGGCGTGAGTCGCCGCACATTGCTTTCGTGTTCGATCACGTGAAGTGTTTCACTCAATTTTACCTCGAGTTCAGCACATGACTGCAACGCGCATGGAGCAGGATCCACTCGGTGAACTGCCGGTCCCCGCGTCGGCCTTGTATGGCGTGCAGACCGTCCGCGCGATGCAGAACTTTCCGATCTCGGGCATGCTGCCGCTGGAACCCTTCGTGATCGCGCAGGTGTGGATCAAGAAGGCCGCAGCCCTGACGCACAAGGAAACAGGCCGCCTTGACGCACAGCGTGCCGACGCCATCGTTGCGGCCGCCGACGAGATCCTCGGTGGTGCGCATCGCGAGATGTTCGTGGTGGACCCGTACCAGGCCGGTGCCGGCACGTCGCACAACATGAACGTGAACGAAGTGCTCGCAAATCGCGCCAACGAAATCCTCGGCTCACCACGCGGCAGTTATGTGCCGGTGCATCCGAACGACCACGTGAACATGGCGCAAAGCACGAACGATACGATCCCGACGAACATTCGCCTTGCGGTGCTGCGGCAGCTGCCGGCGCTGCTCGCGGCCGTGTCCGGATTGCGGAATGCGCTTGCGGCCAAGGGTGTGGAGTTCGACCACATCGTGAAGGCCGGGCGCACGCATCTGCAGGATGCGATGCCGATCCGCCTGGGCCAGGAGTTTACCGCCTATGCCGGAACACTCGAGCGTTGCCGCAAGCGCATCACCGAAGCAGCCGACTACCTGAACGACCTTGGCATTGGTGGCAGCGCCGTCGGCACCGGCGTGACCGTTGAGCCGCAGTTCCCGGAGCTCATGAACCGCAACCTGAAGGCGATCAGCGGCATCGAGACGCTGCGCGTCGGTGCCGATCGCATTCAACTGATGCAGAGCATGGGCGATGCAGCCGCATTCAGCGCCTCGCTCCGAGGACTGGCGCTCGATCTCTCGAAGATCGTCAGCGACCTGCGCCTCATGGTCAGTGGACCGCGGACAGGCCTGGACGAGATCGTGCTGCCCGCCGTGCAGCCCGGCTCGTCGATCATGCCGGGCAAGATCAATCCGTCGATTCCCGAGATGGTGAACCAGGTCTGCTTCCAGGTCATCGGATGTGACACGACCGTCGCGATCAGCGCCGAACATGGTCAGCTGGAGCTGAACGTCATGATGCCGGTGATCGCCCACAACGTGCTGCTGTCGATGCTGATTCTCACGAACGCGATCGACACCTTGAGCAACAAGTGCGTCGCGGGCATCACCGCGAACGAAGGGATGTGCCAGTACTGGGTAGAGCGCTCGGCCGCCCTCGCGACGGCGCTGATGCCGCAGATCGGCTATGCGAAAGCGGCCGAAATCAGCAAGCGCTCGGTCAAGGAAGGCATTCTGATTCGCGAACTGGTCACGCGGGACGAAGTCATTCCGGCCGACGAGATTGCGGGTGTGCTCGACCTTCGCAAGATGACGGAGATCGGGGTGCCGCAAGGCAAGCACGCCGCCGTCGCGGGCGGCTAATGGGGGCAGGGGCCGCGTACCGACGGCTCGGCGCCCCTTGTCGGCCGGGTCGCGAATGGCGATCCTGACTGGGTGAGGATCACCACCTGGGCCGAATACGGCCTCATCAGCGCACTGCATCTGGCCCGTCGCGCCGGGGAAGGCCCCGTCACGGGGCGGGCGATTGCCGCTGGCGAATCGCTGCCGGTGGATTACGTGGAGCAGATTCTGCTTCGGCTCCGTCGGGCCGGCATCGTCGACAGTACACGGGGTGCGCGCGGCGGCTACGTGCTCGCGCGGCCCGCGACCGACATTACGGTAAAGGATGTCGTGACGGCGTCCGAGCTGCAGACTTTCGACATGCACTGTACCAGCAGCCCGCTCAGCGAGGATCGGTGCGCCGAGGCCACGTCGTGCAGCATCCGGCCCGTCTGGGCGCTGTTGCAGTCGAAGATCGACGAAGTCCTCAGCGGCATTCGTCTCGCAGACCTGCTGGCGAACGAAAAAACAGTTCGCGTCCGCGTGAAGCTCGACGCCCCGCCCGAGATCGCACGCCGGACGCTCCCGGTGCTCTCGTCGCGGTGAAAATGCCCTCGCAGGGTGCGGCGCAGCAGCCGGAAAAGGAGTGGGAACGACGCGCCGCGTCGTTCGCGTCATCACTGATGGCGGAGCCCGACGCAGACTCGGTGGCGCGCCTGGCGGCTTTCGGTGATGGCGACGCGGATCACGCTCTGTGGGAACTTCGCTACCTGCGTCGGGCGCTCGGCCTCCTCATCGCGGGGCGTGATGCACTGGACGATCGCACGGCATCGCTGGTCGGACAGGCACTGGCTCGCGCCGTGGAACAGGATCCGTCAACGGCACCCGCGATGCGTGCCACGTCGGCCGCGCAGTTCAACGTGCGACTGCGCCTTTACCGCGACGTCATGGGTCAGCGCGGTGGATCACGCACCCCGCTTGCGCCACTTGGGCAAGCGTTGGTGGCATTTGCCGGAGGTGGCGCTGCACGCGATGCCGACTTGTGGTCAACGGGCTGGATTGCGGCGGAATTCGATCGCTGCAATGAAGGGCTGCGCGACGAATTTGGCACGGTCGATCTGCCCGCGGATGTCGCGCCAAGCGCACTGTTGCTACCGCGGCGCTGACGTCCGCAATTCGTGTCGCGTCGTGCCGGCTCGGCACCGCTGAACGGGTCGTGCGCCACGACAACGAAAAACGGCGCCGGACAATGTCCGACGCCGCGTTTCGTCTGCAGTGCCGAAGGGGGGACTCGAACCCCCACGGGCTTGCACCCACTGCGACCTGAACGCAGCGCGTCTACCAGTTCCACCACTCCGGCAGAACGGTGAGGATACCGATCGCGGGCGATGCTGTCAACGCCTGCAACAACTTCGGCAGACGCGGGTTACGTGACGGAGTGGAATGCACGCCGATCCGACGTGCTGCCGACACTCGTCTCCGGTGCCGATTCCCTGACTGCATGCACGCTGATCAATATTGTAGTGCCCTGCCGGTCTTCGTAGGTTGACGGGTCGGGGCTCTTGTTATGCGCCTCACCGCACTCATTCCCAGAGACATGCCACGCTCAGCCGATGACGCCCCGGCGATCGAGTCCATCGCCAAGAATCGTCGCGCCCGCCACGAGTACCAGATCATGGACACGTGGGAAGCGGGCATCATGCTGACTGGTTCCGAGGTCAAGGCGCTGCGCGAGGGGCGCGCGAACGTGACCGACGCGTTCGGCGTGATCAACGGCAGCGAAATCTTTTTGCTCAACCTGCACATCTCGCAGTATGAGCGCGCCGGCTACAGCGCGCACGAACCGACACGCACGCGCAAGCTGCTGCTGCATCGCAAGGAGATCGAGAAACTCATCGGCGCGGTCACGCGACAGGGCCTCACGGTCGTGCCGCTGGAGCTCTATTTCAAGAACGGTCGCGCGAAGGTCGAGATCGCGCTGGCTCGCGGCAAGAAGATGCATGACAAGCGCGAGGACCTGAAGAAGAAGGACGACGTGCGCGCGATGGCGCGGGCGATGAAGAAGTGATGTGCGCCCGCGCCGCCGCGCTGCGTGCGCGCCTGCGTCACGTCGCCGGCACGGCATTGCTGTTGTTCACGGCGAGTGCTGCCCTGGCACAGGCCGACGGGCTGCACATTCGCACCGGCCGGACGGGCGTGGTGGTGCCCTGGGTCACCAGCAACGGTGCCCGATTCCTTTCGGTCAAGGCACTCGCACGCGCGTTGGGCGGGACGGTCAGGACATCCGGGCGCACCATCACACTCGACGCGTGCGGTGTGGCTGCACGCTTCGTCGTCGGTCAGCGCACGCTTGATCTCGGCGATGCCGGACGCGTGGCAATGACGGTCGCCGTCACGGAAGGCGGGATCAGTGGCCTGCTCGTGCCGGCGGAATTCATGACGGACATCCTGCCACGCTACGGCACCGGCATCGTCTGGGATGCGGATGAGCGCGAGTTGCGCCGCTTCTCCACCTTTGCGCGTCGCGGCGCCGTCACCGCGGCGCCTGACGCCGCCACGTCATCCGACACCGACGGTGCGCCGGTCGAGGCGACGTCCAGCGCCGTCACATCGGTCCTGCGCCCGGATGTCGATGCGCGACCGGTCAGCATCGGCGGCACGTCGCGCACACCGCCATATGGCACTCGAGTGGCGTCCACCGCCACCAGCGCCAGTACACGCCGCCGCGCCGCACGCAGCGTCGTGATCGATGCCGGTCATGGCGGGCCAGACAACGGCATGAGCGGCATGTCGTCGTCGGGCACGCGCGTGTACGAGAAGCAGATTACGCTGGCGATCGCGCTGAAGGTGGCCGACGTGCTCCGGTCGCAGGGCATCACGGTGCACCTCACGCGATCACGCGACACGCTCATCGCGCTCAGCGATCGCGGTCGCATCGCGAACACGACGCGCGCCGACCTGTTCATGTCGATTCACGTGAATGCGGCAAATCCGCGCTGGCGTGATGCGACATCGGCACGCGGCTTCGAGACGTACTTCCTCGCCGAGGCGAAGACGGAGGAAGAGAATCGCGTGGAGCGGATGGAGAACGAGTCGGTGAAGTTCGAGACCGGCGCCAACGCGCCACGTGGTGATCCGCTCAGTTTCATCATCAATGACATGGCACAGAACGAACACCTGCGTGAATCCAGCGACCTGGCCGGCGAGGTGCAGCGCCGGCTCCGCATGACGCACCCCGGTTCCGATCGCGGCGTGAAGCAGGCCAACTTCGCCGTGTTGCGCGGCTCGTTCATGCCCGCGGTGCTGATCGAGGTCGGCTTCGGCACCAATCGCGAGGAGGCGAGCTATCTCACCACCGCACCGCGCCAGGACGAACTTGCGCGCGCGATCGGCGAGGCGACGATGGAGTATCTCGCGCGGTATGAGCGTCGTGTGGGCGGTGGCGCCCGGTGAGCGCACTCGCCACATCCTTTTGCGGCATCGCATTCCAGAATCCGATCGTGCTTGCCTCGGGCACCGCAGCCTACGGCCGCGAACTGCACGACATCGTGAATCTCGAGGCACTCGGAGGCCTCGTGACCAAGGCCGTGTCGCTGCACCCGCGTCACGGCGCGAGCGCGCCACGCGTCGCGGAGTTTCCGGGTGGCATGATCAACGCGATCGGGCTGGCCAATCCGGGCGTGGATGCGGTGCGTGACGCGGACTTGCCGTGGCTTGCCGCAAATCTGCGTTGCGCGCGCGTACTCGTGAACGTCGTCGGCTATGCGGTCGATGAGTTTGCGGAGGTGATCACGCGCCTCGGCGAGGCGGCCGGTGTGTCCGGCTACGAGCTGAATGTGAGCTGCCCGAACGTGAAGGCGGGTGGCCTGGAGTTCGGCGCGGATCGCGACGCATTGCGCACGCTGGTGGAGCGTGCGCGAGCGGCAACGTCGAAGCCGATCGTCGTGAAGCTTTCGCCGACCCTCTCGGACATCGCCGGTGCTGCTCAGGTCGCGCAGGATGCGGGGGCCGATGCGATCACGTTGACCAACACCGTCCCGGGCCTCGTGATCGACACCACGACGCGGCGGCCACGCATCGGCTTCGGCAGCGGCGGCATGAGTGGACCGCCGCTGCTGCCCATCGGCGTGCTGGCCACGTGGCGCGCCACGCGTGTGGTGACGATCCCCGTGATCGGACTGGGTGGCGTCTCGCGTGGCGATCACGCGCTGCAATACGTCATGGCCGGCGCAACGCTCATCGGCGTCGGCACGGCCGGCATGGTCGATCCCCGCGCGCCCGAGCGCATCGTGCAGGAGCTGGCACGCTGGTGCTCGCGCGCCGGCGTCGCGTCCTTGTCCTCGATTCGCGGCACGCTGGAGTGGCCGACATGACGCCGCCGCGGTTGATCATGGCGCTCGACGTGCCCACGGTGGCGGAGGCGCTCGAGCTGGTCGATCGGTTCGAGGGTCGCTGCGATTTCTACAAGGTGGGACTGGAGCTGTTCACCGCGGCCGGGCCGTCGCTGGTGGCCTCGTTGCGCGCACGCCGCCTCGATGTGTTTCTCGATCTGAAGCTGCACGATATTCCAAATACGGTGCGGCAGGCGGCGCGTCGCGCTGCGGCGCACGATGTCCGGTTGCTGACCGTGCACGCGTCTGGTGGCGAGGCGATGCTGGCGGCGGCGGTGGACGGCGCGGGCGAGCGGTGCGGCATTCTTGCAGTCACGGTGCTCACGAGCCTCGAGCCGGCGGAGCTGGCGGCGGCGTGGGGGCGCGGGCCGTGGATCGATGTCCGGGCGGAAGTTCTGCGGTTGGCCGAGTTTGCGGACGCTGCGGGTGCGCACGGCATCGTCTGCAGCGGGATGGAGCTGGCTGCGGTGGTGCAGAAGTTCGGCGGGCGACTCGCGCCGCTGGTTCCCGGGATCCGGCCCGCCGGGGCAGCACCGCACGACCAGGCGCGCATCGTGACGCCTGAATTCGCGGCTGCGGAGGGAGCACGATACCTGATCATCGGTCGGGCGGTCACCGAGGCGGAAGATCCGCTGGCATCGTGGGATTCCGTCGCGGTGGCGGTCGCTTCGGTCGGTTGACGCGAACTCACGGAAAAACGTACACGTCAGCCGTTTTCCGGTGTCAAGAGGTTCCCAGAAAAAAGTCGTCCTGAGGGGTTGTATGCCGAGTCTGTCACGGCTAGCTTCGGTGACTTGTCCCGAATTCGTATCCCCGACAGGAGTTTCCTGTGAAAGTCCGTTCCAGCGTGAAGCCGATCTGCGAGCACTGCAAGGTGGTCAAGCGTGACGGCGTGCTCCGCATCATCTGCGGGCGCAATCCCAAGCACAAGCAGCGGCAGGGTTAAGGATTAATGGCGCGTATTGCAGGCGTGGATCTTCCGCGCGAAAAGAAGGTGGAGATCGGGCTGACGTACATTTTCGGCATCGGTCGCAAGACGGCACGCGAGATTCTGCTCAAGACGGGTGTGGATGCCGCGTTGCGAGTGAAGGATCTGGTTGAAGCCGACGTCAACAAGCTCCGCCAGATCATTGAGCGGGACTATCGTGTCGAAGGTGCCTTGCGCACCGAGGTCGCGATGAACATCAAGCGCCTCATGGACATCGGGTCCTACCGGGGCACACGCCACCGTCGCGGACTTCCGGTCCGTGGCCAGCGCACGCACACCAACGCCCGCACGAAGAAGGGGCCGCGCCGCGCGATCGCCGGCAAGAAGAAGGTAACCAAGTAACCGATGGCGACCGGAAAGAAGACCAAAAAGATCGTCGATGCCGAGGGCGTGGCGCATGTGAGCGCCACGTTCAACAACACGACGATCACGATCACCGACGCGCGCGGCAACGCGATTTCGTGGGGATCCGCCGGCAAGGCCGGCTTCAAGGGCTCCAAGAAGAGCACCCCGTTCGCCGCCACCGTCGCCGGTGAGCAGTGCGCGCGCGAGGCGCTCTCGATGGGGATGAAGCGAGTGCATGTGAAGGTGCAGGGCCCGGGCAGCGGACGTGAGTCCGCGATCCAGGCGCTGGCCTCGACGGGGCTCGTCGTCAAGTCAATCAAGGATGTCACGCCGATTCCGCACAACGGCTGCCGTCCTCCCAAGCGCCGGAGGGTCTGAGCATGGCGCGATACACAGGTCCGAGCTGCCGGCAGTGCCGCCGCGAGACCACGAAGCTGTTCCTCAAGGGTACGAAGTGCTTCACGGAAAAATGCCCGGTCGAGCGTCGCCCGTATGCACCTGGCCAGCATGGCCAGAGCACGGGTCGCCGCAAGAAGGTCTCCGAGTATGCGAAGCAGCTGCGTGAGAAGCAGAAGATCAAGCGCATGTATGGCATGAACGAGAAGCAGTTCCGCAACATGTTCGAGAAGGTCGCGAAGCAGCCCGGCATTACCGGTCACAACCTGCTCGCATCCCTCGAGAGTCGCCTCGACAACATGGTGTACCGTCTCGGTTTTGCCGCCAGCCGCAAGGCCGCGCGTCAGCTGATTCGCCATCAGCATGTCGAAGTGAACGCCAAGCGCGTCGACATTCCGAGCTTCATCGTGGAGCCCGGTCAGGAGATTCGCGTGCGTCAGAAGTCGCGGGAACTGGCCGTGATTGCCGAGGCCATGGAACAGGCCAAGCGCAATCCGACGCTGGCATGGCTCGCTGTCGATGCAGAGTCGTTCAGTGGTCGCATGCTCGAGCGTCCACAGCGCGCGAGCATCCCGATCGCCGCTCAGGAGCAGCTGGTCGTCGAGCTTTACTCGAAGTAATCCGGCTTCCTGTCGCCACGTTCAGGTGGCGACAGTTCGATTCGGGCGGTGGAGACGCCATTCGAGTTCACTCGAGTGGCATGTTGGTTGGTCGGGACTCTCATTCCCATACGAGCTTGCCGCGCATGAGAGGCGGGGCAAGGCGTTGCCGGTCACATAGGCCGGCATGACCTCTTTCGCATTCAGCACATCTCATGGCAACAATCGATCTCCGCGGTCTTGTTCGCCCGCAGCTCGTCGAAGCGACGAAGCGCGAGGACAATCCGTTCATTGCAGAATTTCGTCTGCAGCCGCTCGAGCGGGGCTTCGGCCACACGCTCGGCAATGCGATGCGTCGCATGCTGCTGTCTTCGCTCCGCGGTGCCGCTGTCTGGGGCTTCCGCATTGATGGCGTGGTGCACGAGCATCAGACCATCCAGGGCGTGGTCGAAGACGTGCACCAGATCATCGGTAACCTGAAGTCGCTCGTGATGGTGCTCGATGACGATCTGGAACATGCAGTACTCCGCGTCGGCCTCAAGCAGGCCGGCGTCTTTACGGCTGGACAGCTCCAGTTGCCCGCCGGTGTCCGTGTGGTGGATTCCAATCATCACATTTTCACCATGCAGGACGACCGCGACATCAATGTCGAGTTGTACGTGAATGTCGGTCGCGGCTATGTGGATGCAGAGCAGCATCCGGTCGAGCGGGGCATGCCGGTGGATGTCGTGCGGATCGATTCGATCTACAACCCGGTGCGGCGCGCAAACTTCACCGTCGCGGAAACCCGCGTCGGACAGCGCACGGACTATGATCGCCTCACGTTGACGGTCGAAACCGACGGGACAATCGCGCCGGAAGAAGCCGTGAGTTATGCCGCAGCACTGGCACAGGCACACTTCCAGTACTTCGCCAGCTTCGGGTCCAGCTCTGCTGGCTCCGTGACCACTGGTGATGTCGATGGGAAGGGTATCTTGTTGTCCGAACTCGCCGTCGCCATCGATGCGCTCGGCCTGTCGGTCCGCTCGGTGAATTCGCTCAAGAACAACAGCGTCCGTACGCTCGGTGATCTGATGCGACAGACGGAATCGCAGATTTTGCAGGTCAAGAATTTCGGCAAGAAGTCACTCGAGGAAGTCGCGGCGCTTCTCGAGAATCGTGGTTTGAACTTTGGGATGCGTTACGAGGAAGCGGGGGACTTCGCACGGGTGCTCGATTGGGGCACACCGCCGTCGAAGGTCGCCGCCAACGCGCCGGACGATCCCGTCGAGTCCTCGCAGGAGTAATCCCAATGCGCCATCGGAAGGCTGGTCGTCAACTTCGCCGCACGAGTGAGCAGCGTCTCGCTCTGCTGCGCAATCTCGCCACCTCGCTCATCGAGCAGGGGGCCATTGAAACCACTGAAGCCAAGGCCAAGGAGCTCCGTCCATTCGTGGAGAAGCTCGTGACCAAGGCGAAGGCCGGCACAGTGCATGCGCGCCGCCTTGCTGGTCGGCACATTCACAAGCGTGGTGCCGCAGACAAGCTCTTTCAGGAATGGGGCCCGAAGTTCGCGACGCGTGCGGGCGGCTACACCCGGATCCTGAAGACCGGCCATCGCCTCGGCGACGGCGCGGAGATGGCACGCATCGAATTCGTGGAGAACTGAACGATGGCCATCAATCGAAGCCGGTGCTACGTCTGCAACAAGGGCGTCACCTTTGGCAACAACGTCTCGCACGCAAACAACCGCGTCCGTCGCACCTGGCGACCGAACCTGCAGGTGATGCGGGTGCTGGACAAGGATGGCAAGATCATCAAGGTCAAGGCGTGCACTTCGTGCATGTCGGCCGGCAAGATTCATCGCGCCCCGCGCGGTGTCCAGACGGTCGCCTGAACTGCGAACTTGTTGACTGAGTTCTGAGTGTTGTCTGGTGCGGGGGAGTCCTTCTGGGCTCCCCCGCATCGTTTTCCTTCAATGGAACTGAGCATGGCGCGCGTTCTCATTACGGGTGTTTCAGGCCAGGACGGCGTCCTCCTCGCCGAGCAGCTACTCGCGCGTGGCGACACCGTCGTTGGGACCACGCGGGGCGACCCCATGGAAGCCCGGACGAAGCTGTCGGCCGAGTCGCAGGCGCTGCATCTTCGCGAGCTCGACCTCCGCGACACGCATGCAGTCGACTCGCTTTTCGAGGAGATCCTGCCGGACCAGGTGTATCACCTCGCCGCACCGGCGGTGCCAAACCTCTCATGGAAGCTGCCGGTCGAAGCGACCGACGCACTCTGTACCGCGCCCGCGCGGCTGCTCGAAGCGGCGATGCGTCATGTCCCGCAGGCTCACCTGGTGTTCGCGGGTTCCTGTCAGGTGTTCGGCCCCGACTCGCATGCGCCGCAGAATGAACAGACGCCTTTCGCGCCACGCACGCCATACGGAGCCGGCAAGGCCTTTGGCGCGATGCTGGTGGCGTCGTTCCGCGAGGGAAGGTCGGTACATGCCAGCACGGCGCTGCTGTTCAATCATGAGAGCGCCCGACGGCAATCGGATTATGTCACCACGAAGATTTGCCGCGCCGCTGTGCGGATCGCGGGAGGGGACCGGACCGCCACACCGCTGACCTTGGGCGTGCTCGATGTCGTGCGTGACTGGGGGCATGCCCGCGATCACGTGGATGCAATGGTGCGCATGGCCGACGCAGCAACGCCTGACGACTACGTGATCGGGACCGGGGTCGGCCGCACGGTCGCGGAGTTTTGCGAGGCGACGTTCGCTCGTCTCGGACTCGACTGGCAAGCGCATGTCGTCGTCGACGCGAATTTGGCACGTGCGGGTGACGTACCGGCTCTCGTGGCCGATCCGCGACGTGCCGCAGCGCAACTCGGCTGGTCCGCGACGACCTCGTTCGAGGCGCTGCTCGACGAACTGCTGGACGCGGCCCGCGTCGCACTCGCGGTCACGGCACCTCGTGCGTGATCGGCGCACACGCGGCCTGCGACAGGCGAGCGCGGCGTCAGGCCTGATGAGGCTATATTTCGAGGCTGCCTTCCAGCCATCTCTGTCTCGCCCGTTCTGCGTCCATGCCGAAGCGCACTGACCTGCATCGTATCCTCATCATCGGCTCCGGCCCCATCGTCATAGGGCAGGCGGCAGAGTTTGATTATTCAGGCACTCAGGCGACGAAGGCGCTCCGGGAGGAGGGCTACGAAGTCATCCTGGTGAATTCGAATCCGGCCACGATCATGACGGATCCGGAGATGGCAGACCGGACCTACATCGAGCCGGTCACGCCTGAGTACGTCGAGAAGGTCATCGCGGCCGAGCGGCCGGACGCACTGCTGCCGACGATGGGCGGGCAGACTGCGCTGAATATCGCGCTGGCCCTGTATGACACGGGTGTTCTGGACAAGTATGGCGTGCAGCTGATCGGAGCGAACGCACGTGCGATTCGCGTGGCGGAAGACCGGCAGGAGTTCGCCGCGGCCATGGCGCGCATTGGCCTGTCTGTCGCTCAGGGCGGATTTGCGCATAACTGGGACGAGGCGCACGCACTGCTCGAATCGACCGGGTATCCCGCGATCATCCGGCCGTCGTTCACGCTTGGCGGATCCGGTGGCGGCGTGGCCTACAACCGCGAGGAGTACGAAACCATCGTGCGCCGCGGTCTGGATGAGTCGCCGACTTCGCAGGTGCTCATCGAACGCAGCCTCCTCGGCTGGAAGGAGTTCGAACTCGAGGTGATGCGCGATTGCGCCGATAACGTCGTGATCGTCTGCACCATCGAGAACCTCGATCCGATGGGCGTGCACACCGGCGATTCGATCACGGTCGCCCCGGCGATGACGCTCACGGACCGTGAGTACCAGACGATGCGCGATGCAGCCTGCGCGATCATCCGCGAGATCGGCGTCGAGGCTGGTGGATGCAACATCCAGTTCACCGTGAGTCCGGTGACCGGCGACATGCTCGTCATCGAGATGAATCCGCGCGTGTCGCGTTCATCGGCACTCGCATCGAAGGCGACGGGATTCCCCATCGCGCGCATCGGCGCGAAGCTCGCCGTGGGCATGACGCTGGACGAGATCCCGAACGACATCACGAAGACCACACCGGCGAGCTTCGAGCCCGTGCTGGACTACGTGGTCGTGAAGTGTCCGCGTTTCGCATTCGAGAAGTTTCCGGCGGCGGATCCGCGCCTCACGACGCAGATGAAGAGCGTCGGTGAGAGCATGGCGATCGGTCGCACGTTCAAGGAGGCGCTGCAAAAGGGCCTGCGTGCGCTCGAGACCGGACGTGCGGGCTGGGAGATCGGGTCGCGCCTGATTGATGACCGCCTCGAGGATGCGACGCTGGAGACGCTGCGCGGCATGCTGCGTCAGCCGACGCCGGAGCGCATTTTTCAGGTGAAGCGCGCCATGCAGCTTGGCATGAGCGATGCCGAGCTGTTCGAGACGTCAGCGATCGATCCATGGTTCCTGGCGCAGATGCGCGAGCTGCTCGAGGCGGAAGTCGCCTACGCAGCGCTGACCGACGTGACGCCAGCGCACCTGCGCGGCATGAAGCGGATGGGATTCTCGGATCGCCAGCTTGGCCGCCTGCGCAACGAGACGGAGTTCGACGTGCGCGGGCGCCGGCATGCACTCGGCATCCGCCCGTCGTACAAGATGGTCGACACCTGCGCTGGCGAGTTCCCCAGCGAGACGCCGTATCTGTACTCGAGTTACGACGAGGAGAGCGAGGCACCGCGCAGCGGCCGCAAGTCGGTGATCATTCTCGGCTCCGGTCCCAATCGTATCGGACAGGGCGTCGAGTTCGATTACTGCTGCGTGCGTGCGGCGATCGCGCTGCGTGAGCAGGGCTACGAGACGATCATGATCAACTCGAATCCGGAGACGGTGTCCACGGATTTCGACGTGTCGGACAAGCTGTACTTCGAGCCACTGACGCTCGAGGATGTGCTGGAGATCGTGGAGCGTGAGCAACCGATGGGCGTGATCGTGCAGCTGGGAGGCCAGACGCCGCTGAAGCTCACGCGCGGCCTCGAGGCGGCAGGCGTGAAGATCCTCGGCACCTCGCCCGATGCCATCGATGTGGCGGAAGACCGTCGCCGTTTCGACGCGATTGCGCGATCGATCGGAATCCAGCAGCCGGAGAACGGCACGGCGACGAGTGTCGGTGAGGCGGTTCGCATTGCGGATCGCATCGGATACCCGGTGCTCGTGCGACCGAGCTACGTGCTGGGCGGCCGCGCGATGCAGGTAGTGTACGATGACGTGTCGCTGCGCGACTACTTCGAGACCGCAGCGCGTGTCTCCGAGGAGCGCCCGGTGCTCATCGATCGCTTCCTCGAGGATGCCTTCGAGGCGGATGTGGACGCGATCTCCGACGGTGTGATGGTCGTCATCGGTGGCGTGATGCAGCACATCGAGGATGCCGGCATCCACTCGGGTGACTCGGCCTGCGTACTGCCGCCCGTGCGCATCCCGGCCGAGTATCAGGACGTGATGCGCGCGCACACCGTGGCGCTCGCGAAGGCGCTGGGTGTGGTCGGCCTGATCAACGTGCAGTACGCGATCCGTGATGGCGAGGTGTACGTGCTCGAGGTGAACCCTCGCGCGAGCCGCACGATTCCCTTCGTGTCGAAGGCGATCGGTGTGCCGCTCGCCTCGGTCGCAGCGCGTGTCATGTGTGGCGAGACGCTGGCGGAGATCGGCTTCACCGAGGAGATCGTCCCGCCATTCTTCAGCGTGAAGGAAGCGGTCTTCCCGTTCAAGAAGTTCCGCGAGTTCGACCCGATCCTCGGTCCGGAAATGCGCTCGACGGGCGAGGTGATGGGCATCTCGGAATCGTTTGGCCTGGCATTCGCCAAGGCGCAGCTCGCGGCCGAGAATGCGCTGCCGCGTTCCGGCGCGATCTTCGTGACGGTCAACGACCGCGACAAGGCTTCCGTCGCGCCGATCGTGAAGCGCTTCCATGCGATGGGCTTCCGCATCATCGCGACGAGTGGTACGGCGGCGTTTCTGGCGGGGCAGGGCATACCCGCCGAGAAGGTCTTCAAGGTGCACGAAGGCCGTCCGCATGCGCTGGATTTGATCGTGAACCGCGAGGTCGTGCTGCTGATCAACACGCCGATGGGCAAGCATGCGCAGCGTGACGACTACACGATCCGGCAGGCCGCCATCGCGAATCGCGTCGCGTACACCACCACGCTCTCGGCGGCGAGTGCTGCGTGCGATGCGATCGAGGCGCTGGCGACGTCTCAGCGTGTGGACGTACGCCCGCTGCAGGATTGGCACGCGATGCTCGCTGCGGGCCGCGCCCTGCCGGCGTGACCGACGAACTGCGTGACATCGTGTCACCGAACCATTTCTTCACTGACCGTACATGACGCACCCGCCCGTACCACTGCTGGACCTGAAGGCGCAGCACGCCACGATCAAGGACGAGGTGGCGGCGCTCGTCAACGAGGTGATTGACGAGCAGGCCTTCATCCTTGGCCCGATCGTGGGGAGACTCGAGTGTGCGGTGGCCGGGCTCTCGAAGACGAAGTTCGCGGTCGGCTGCGCCAACGGCACCGATGCCATTTTGATCGCCATGCGTGCGCTGGACATCGGTCGCGATGACGAGGTCGTGACGTCGCCGTTCACGTTCTTCGCCACGGCGGGGACGATCCACAACGTCGGCGCGCGTCCGGTGTTTGCGGACATCGACCCGCTGACCTTCAACCTCGATCCTGCGGCGGCCGGTGCTGCCGTGACGTCGCGCACGAGGGCTGTGATCCCGGTCGACCTGTTCGGGCAGATGGCGGCGGTGGAGCAGGTGCAGGCGGCCGTCGGCAACCTGCCGGTGATCGAGGATGCGGCGCAGTCGATCGGTGCCAGTCGCGTGATCGATGGCAGGACCGTCATGGCGGGCGAAAGCGTCACGTTCGGCACATTCAGCTTCTTCCCGTCGAAGAACCTGGGCGGTTTCGGCGACGGCGGCATGATCGTCACGCAGGACGAGGCGCTGGCGACGACTGTGCTCAAGTTGCGCACACATGGCTCGATGAAGACGTACTACCACGAGATCGTCGGCTACAACAGCCGCCTCGACGCGCTGCAGGCTGCGGTGCTGATGGCGAAGCTGCCGCATCTCGAGGCGTGGAGCGCCGCACGTCGCGCCAATGCCGCGTTCTACGACCAGGCGTTCGGCGATGTCGCGGACCTCGTGACGCCGTACATCGATCCCGCGAACACGTCGATCTACAACCAGTACACCGTGCGCGCGCAGAATCGTGACGGCCTGCTCGCGCACCTCAAGGCGCGCGGGGTCGGCTGTTCCGTGTACTACCCGCTGCCGCTGCACCTGCAGCCGTGCTTCGCCTATCTCGGCTACAGCGACGGGCAGTTCCCGGAATCCGAGCGCGCATCGAAGGAAGTGCTGTCACTGCCGGTCTATCCTGAGCTGACGTCGACCCAGCGCGACATCGTCGCGGACGCCGTCCGCGCGTTCTACGGTCGCTGATCTCCGCCGCACGCCCTTTTCACTTTATCACGTCAGAATTGCAGAATGCATAAGTCACAGCTGCTGTCCCGCATCCAGTCGCATGACGCGGTGGTTGCGGTCGTCGGGCTCGGATATGTCGGCCTGCCGCTCGCCATGGAGTTCGCGGAGGCCGGCTTCACGGTCATCGGGTACGATGTGAGCGAGCGCGTGGTGGCGCTGTTGAACGCGGGCGAGTCGCACATCCAGGACATCAGTGCCGCGCTGGTGGCGAAGCATGTGGCCAGTGGCCACTTCATCGCGACGACGGATGCGGCGCGGATGAAGGCATCGGATGCGATCTCGATCGCGGTGCCGACGCCGCTGGGCAAGACGCGCGATCCGGACATGACGTATGTGCATGCCGCCACGCAGGCTGTGGTGGCGCAGGCGCATCCGGGACTGCTGATCGTGCTCGAAAGCACGACGTATCCGGGCACGACACGCGAGGTGCTGCAGCCGGCGATCGAGGCGGCCGGCTTCACGGTCGGCACTGACGTGTTCCTGGCGTTCAGCCCCGAGCGCGTCGATCCGGGCAACCCGGTCTACCACACGAAGAACACGCCGAAGGTCGTCGGCGGCGTAACGCCGGCCTGCACCGAAGTTGCGACCGCGCTGTACGGTGCGGTGATCGACACGGTGGTGCCGGTGTCCTCGACGGAGACCGCCGAGCTGGTGAAGCTGCTCGAGAACACGTTCCGGTCCGTGAACATCGGGCTCGTGAACGAGATCGCGATCGTCTGCGACAAACTTGGAGTGAACGTGTGGGAAGTGATCGATGCCGCTGCCACGAAGCCGTTCGGCTACATGAAGTTCACGCCGGGCCCCGGCATCGGCGGGCACTGCATCCCGCTTGATCCGCACTACCTCGCGTGGAAGATGCGGACGCTGAATTACAAGACGCGTTTCATCGACCTCGCCAGCGAGATCAACTCGGGCATGCCCGACTACGTGTTCGAGAAGATCTCGCGCGGGTTGAACGACAACCGCAAGGCCGTGAACGGCAGCAAGGTCCTGATTCTCGGGGTAGCGTACAAGCGTGACATCGACGACATGCGGGAGAGCCCGGCACTGGACATCATGCGCCTGCTCGAGCAGCGTGGCGCGACGGTGACGTTCCACGATCCGCACGTGAAGTCGTTTCGCGAGGATGGCCACGTGCTTCATGGTGTTGAGCTCACGGCGGACGTGCTGCGCGAGTCGGATGCCGTCGTCATCGTGACCGACCACACGGCGTACGACTTCCAGTTCGTCGTGGATCACGCGACGCTGGTGGTCGACACGCGCAACGCCACAGGGCGCACGACACCATCGGCGGCGCGTATCGTAAGCTTGGCCGACACGGCGCCGCGGCCCGTGTGAACCCGGTCCCCGGTCCGGGGTCTTTACGCTCACGTGTTGCTGAAGGTTTTCGCTGTTCGCGCCCGGTCCGGGCGATCTGTCGCATTTCATGCTCCCATGCTTCAATTTCAACGCCTGATCCCACGACCTGCCGCCAGCCTCGTTTCCCAGCGATCCGTGAACCGGGCCATCCGGGTCTGCATGGCGGGTTGGCGTGCGCGCGCGATGCGCGGTGCGGTGCTGGCTGTGCTGGTCGTGATGGTCTCGTGCCGCGGCGGCGGGTTTCGTGCCGATCGTTTCGCTGGTGACGCGGTCGGCTTGTACAAGGCAGGTGTGCGCGAACTCGGCTTGAAGCATTGGGACAACGCGATCGCTGCGTTCGAGAAGCTGTCGACCGACCTGCCGGCGCGCGATACGTTGCTGCCGTCGACACAGTTCCTGCTCGGGCAGGCGCGGAGCCGGAACGAGGAGCACCTGCTCGCAGCCCAGGCATATAACAAGGTCGCGGAGTCGTTCCCCGAGGACACGCTCGCGGACGATGCGATGTTCGAGAGTGCGCGTGAGTACCAGAAGCTCTGGCGTTCGCCTGAACTCGATTCGCAGTACGGCACGACCGCACAGGCAACCTTTCGCACGCTCATCGCCGTCTATCCGGACTCGCCGCGTCGGAAGGATGCCGATCGCGAACTGGCGGCGCTGGAGGAGATGTTCGCCACCAAGGAGTATCTCGCCGGTTACTACTACTTTCGGCGAAAGGCCTACGACCCGGCCATTCTCTACTTCAAGACGGTCGTGACCACCTACCCCGAGGCCGCCAAGTCGCGCGACGCGCATCTTCGCATGGTCGAGTCGTATCGGGCGATCCGGTACAAGGAAGAGGCGGCGGAGGCGTGCGTGGCGGTGCGGAAGCGTTTTGCAGGCGATCCTGCTGTGCGAGCGCTGTGCCCTGCCGAGTCTGCGCCGCGTGATTCGGCAGCCGTCGCACCGGTCGCGAAGCCTGTCGCGAAGCCCTGATTCGCCGTGCGCATCGGGCTTTTCGGTGGCAGCTTCGATCCGCCGCACGTGGGGCATCACCTCGCGGCGGTCGATGCATACGAGGCGTTGCAGCTCGACCGCCTCGACTTCATTCCGGCGGCACACCAACCGCTCAAGCCGAACGGGCATGCGGCGAGCGCCGCGGCTCGCGTGGCGCTGCTGCGGGCGATGGTCGGGGATGACGCGCGCTTCTCGGTGAATGCGATCGAAATCGACCGCGGCGGATTATCTTTCACCGTCGATACGGCTGCGTCCTACCACGCGTCCGATAAGGGACATTCGCTCTTTCTGTTGTTGGGCACGGATGCCGCCACGCGGCTGGCTGGTTGGAAGGAGCCAGCGCGCTTGCTGCGTCTGGTGCAGTTGGTCGTCTTGACACGCGGAGCGGAACCATTCGCGCCGGTGGGTTTCGGGCGTGATGCGCTGGTGCTGGCGACGCGACGGGTGGACGTGAGTTCCACCGAGGTGCGCCGCCGTGTCAGCGAGGGTCGCTCATTGCGAGGGTTCGTCCTGGACGCCGTGGCGGAGCAGATTCGCGCCACGGCGCTGTACCGATAGGGGAGACCGATGATCAAGGATGTGCTGGGGAAGCTGTTTGGCACGCGCCATCAGCGTGAAGCGAAGCGAGTCAAGCCGATCATCGACGAGATTCACCGTCATGAAGCGACGCTGGCCTCGCTCGACGAAGCCGCGCTGCAGGCGCAGACCGCCAAGTTCCGCGACATGCTCGCCCAGCGGACTGGCGAGCTCGAGGCGCGGGTCGCCGAATTGCGCGAGGCGAAGAAGTTGGCGGCGGATGTTGCGGAGCGTGATCGCATCGACGATGAGCTCTCCGGCGCCGACGGCCGCAGCGGCGCTGAGGGTGCGCTGCGCACTGCGGTCTCCGAAGTGCTGGACGAACTGTTGCCCGAGGCATTCGCGACGGTGCGCGAGGTGGCACGCCGACTGTCGGGCACCGCTGCCAATGTCACCGGACATGCGCAGGCGTGGGACATGGTCCCCTACGACGTGCAGCTCGCCGGCGGCATTCAGCTTCATCTCGGCCGTATCGCCGAAATGGCGACGGGTGAAGGCAAGACACTCGTCGCGACGCTGCCGCTCTACCTCAACGCGCTGGCTGGCCGTGGCGCGCACCTGGTCACGGTGAACTCGTATCTCGCCCGCCGCGACTCGCAGTGGATGGGCCACTTGTTCACGTGGCTCGGCCTGACGGTCGCCTGCCTCGATGACACCGAGCCCGGCTCGATGGATCGTCGCGCCGCGTACAACGCCGACATCACGTACGGCACGAACAACGAGTTCGGCTTCGATTACCTGCGCGACAACATGGTCCACTCGCTGGATCAGCGCGTGCAGCGCAAGCACTATTACGCGATCGTCGACGAAGTCGACTCGGTGCTGGTCGACGAGGCGCGTACCCCGCTGATCATCTCGGGCCCGGTGGGCAACGAGAACGATTCGATGTACCAGGAGCACAACGAGTCGGTCGCGAAGCTGATCCGCGAGCAGGATTCGCTGGTCAACCAGCTCGTGGCCGAGGGCGAGCGCGCGATGGCGGCAGACTCCGACGCTGCCAGCCTGTTGTTCTACAAGGCGCAGCTGGGCGGCCCGAAGAACAAGAAGCTGTTCAAGATTCTTGGCGAGACCGGCGTGAAGCAGCTGGTGCAGAAGCGTGAGCTCGAGCATCTCGCGGATCGCAAGCTGCCGCCGGGCAAGCAGCAGTACAGCGACATCGAGGATGAGCTCCACTTCGTGCTCGACGAGCGCGGTCACACGGTGCACCTCACGGATCGCGGCGTCGACCTGATGACGAAGATGAGCGGCGAGGATTTCCTCCTGCCCGACATCTCGCTCGAGATCGGCCGGCTGGATGCGGCGACGGACCTCGAGCCGCAGCAGAAGCTCGAGCAGCGCGCGCTGTTGCAGCGCGAGTATGCGATGCGCAGCGAACGGCTGAACATCGTGCACCAGCTGCTGCGCGCCTATGCGCTGTACGAGAAGGACGTGAACTACGTCGTGCAGGATTCGCAGGTGCTGATCGTCGACGAGTTCACCGGTCGCACCATGCCGGGCCGTCGCTGGTCGGAGGGGCTGCACCAGGCGGTCGAGGCCAAGGAGGGCGTTCAGGTCAAGGGCGAAACCCAGACGATGGCCACGATCACGATCCAGAATTACTTCCGCATGTACGAGAAGCTGGGCGGCATGACCGGTACCGCCGAGACGGAGGAGACTGAATTCCACCAGATCTACCAGCTCGATGTGTCGGTCATCCCGACGAACCGGCCGATCATTCGCGATGACCGGCAGGACCTCGTGTTCAAGACGCGGCGCGAGAAGTACAACGCGATCGTCGATGAAGTGAAGCGCCTGCATGGCCTCGGATTTCCGATCCTCGTCGGCACGGTGAACGTCGAGGTGTCGGAGACGATCGCGCGGTTGATCCAGCGTGCGGGCATGAAGTGCAACGTGCTGAATGCGAAGTACCACCAGCGCGAAGCGGAGATCGTGGCGGAAGCGGGTCAGCCCGGCGCCATCACGATCGCGACGAACATGGCCGGCCGCGGCACCGACATCAAACTCGGCGCGGGCGTGACGACGGGACAGCCGTCGCAGGTGCACGATGCCGACGGCAAACTGGTCGACGTGACCGAGATCGGCGGCCTGCACATCATCGGCAGCGAGCGGCATGAGTCACGGCGCATCGATCGCCAGCTGCGCGGTCGCGCCGGACGTCAGGGTGATCCAGGTTCGAGCCAGTTCTTCCTCTCGCTCGAGGACGACCTGATGCGCCTCTTCGGATCCGAGCGGATCGCGAAGCTGATGGATCGACTCGGGGCGCAGGAAGGCGAGATGCTCACGCATCCGCTGATCACGCGCAGCATCGAGCAGGCGCAGAAGCGTGTGGAGCTGCAGAACTTCCAGGCGCGCAAGCGCCTGCTGGAGTACGACGACGTCATGAACCAGCAGCGCGAGGTCGTGTACTCGCTGCGCTCGTTCGCGCTGGAAGGTGGCGAGGAGCTGCGCGGCGAGTCACGCAAGATGGTCGAGAAGGCTGTCGGCCGTCGCGTGGAGCTCGGGTTGGCGGACTACGAGTCACCGGAGCAGTGGGATCTTGCCGCGCTGCAGCAGGACCTGCTCATGCAGTACCTGCTCATGGTGCCGGCCTTCGCGGAGGATGCGACACGCCCGGGCGACGTGACGCAGGCGCAGGCCGCCTCGGTGGACGCGGCGACGGAAGCGTTCGATGCGAAGCTGCTGGAACTGGACATGGTACAGGACGAGGGAGGCGTCGGCTTCTCGGGTCGCATGCTGTCGCTCGTGATGCTGAACGTGCTGGACGAGAAGTGGAAGGATCACTTGTACGACCTCGATCAGCTTCGCAATGCGATCCATTACCGGTCATGGGGCCAGAAGGACCCGCTGATCGAGTACAAGCAGGAGGCCTACACGATGTTTGTGGACCTCATGCAGGACGTGTATCACACGTTCGCAGAACGGTTCATGAAAGCGCAGCTGCTGTTGAACGAGCCGGAGCCGGAGCCGTTCGGTGACCTGAGCGCGTTCATGCCCCCGGAGCCGGCTGCAGCGCCGCCGCATGGTGGCCCACCGACGAAGCGCTACAACGCATTTGGCATCCTCGAAGACATTCCGGCCGAGGAGCTGGTGCCAAAGGTCGAGACGGAGCCGAAGCCGCGCGACCGCAAGGAACGCAAGAAAAAGTAGGCTGACGGCGCGTCGTCATGCGGCGCGCGACGCGGAGTCAGGCCCGAGACGGGGCGTCACTTGACCAGTGATGCCCCGTTCCGCGTTCCGTGTGCTGGCTCATGAACGACCGAGTCGCAGCACGGTGCTCACGCCGATGCGCACACCGACGTCGAACACCTGCTCGCTGCGCACGAAGTTCGTCACGACGTCTCCGCGCAGGTGCAGGTCGCGCGTCAGCGCCAGGCGCGCTCCCGCGACGCCGGACAGGCCCCACGCGTCGATGTACTCGTACGAACTGCGCGACGGCCCGATGCCGGCGAGCACGGCGTAGCGTGATCCGATCGGCAAGTTGTGCGCGTAGCGCATGGCGAACGTCGTCACGCGATAGCTGTCAGCGCCGCGCATCAGGAAGCCGGTTGACGACCGCTGGCCATCGTTCCGGACACCTTGCCTGCCATACGTCGCCTCCACCTCGAGTGCGGATCGTGACGTGAGGAACGTGCCGACGCGCACACCCGCTGCGCGACCGTTCTCGAGATTCCAGACCGGATGCAGCCGCCATTGCTGCGCGAACACGCCGGCCTCGATGCTGCCGGGTTCCTGCACGGTGCGGTTCCCGCGTGCGCGATCGCGCGTGGTGGGCCCATCGAATGGCCCGATGACCCGCTGCACGCCCGTGCGCACTCCGAACTCTCGAGCGCCACTCGTGGGCAGATAGTTGAAGGTCAGGTCGGAGCGGAGCGCGTACCGTCCACTGATCACCGTCCGAACACCCACGAGCCCACTCGCGCCGAAGTTGTACGTGACCTCGTAGTCCGAACGTGCGACGCCTGCACCCAGCAGCAATCCCGAAAAGTCGCTGAGCCGCACGGTGTATGTACCGCGGGCGACGAGTTGATTGTAGCGCCGCCGCGGCGGGTCACCCGCGCCATCCACCATGCCGGTGGGTGCCTCCATTTCCACGCCGACGAGGCGGTTGAGGTTCACGCGGCCGCGCAGACCGAGGCTGAGCGGTGTCGTCGTCTCGAAGCGTGCCTGTTCCGGCTGCACCCGCGTGACCTGCCCGTAGACGCCGATTTCGACGCTGCCGGCCGCCTGTCCGGTCGCGGGTGCGGCGGACGCGAGCAGCAGGCCAGCAACGGCGGCAGCTGAGGCACTGGAGACACGCATGCGTGCAGGGCGGGCTGGAGATCGAGGTGCGCGCGCACGCTCGGTTGCGTGCGGCGACCGCGAACGATACGTGCGCATGGGTCCGCACCGCGAGGGGACCACCTGCAGCGGATGGGTACCTGACCTGCGGACATGGGGCCGCATCTTGGCGCAGCATCTCTCGTCCGTGACATCACAGGAGCCCCATGTCTTCCGGTATTGCCCGCACCCGTTCCGCCCGATCCCTGCCGACGACTACCCCCAGCAACCCGGCTGCGCTAATACCCATCATGCGGCTTGCACCAGCTGAACGGCCCCGGGAGCGTCTCCGGTCGCTCGGTGTGCGGTCGCTGGGTGCTGCGGAACTGCTGGCCGTGATTCTTGGCAGCGGGAACCGTGGACGATCATCGCTGAGCATCGCGCACGAGGTGCTGGCGCAGGTCGGTGGTTCACTGCGAGTGCTCGCGACGCGACCCGTCGCGACGATTGGCCGCGTCACGGGAGTTGGACCAGCGCGCGCGATGGCCATTGTCGCCGCGATGGAATTGGGGCGCCGGGCTGCGGCAGAGCCACACGGTGAACGGATCGCCGTGCACTCGCCGCAGGACGTCGTCGCAGCGTTCGCGCCTCACCTGGAGGCATTGTCCGTCGAGGAGTTTCACGTCGCGATCCTCGATGCACAGCACCACCTGGAACGCGACGTGCTCGTGACGCGGGGCATCCTCGATTCCTCGCTGGTGCATCCACGGGAAGTGTTCCGGGAGGCGATTGCCGAGCGCGCGGCGTCGATCATCCTGGTGCACAACCATCCGAGCGGCGACCCGACGCCGTCGGCGGAGGACAGGATGGTGACGTCGCAGCTTGTGGCGGCGGGGACGCTGCTGGGCATTCCGGTGCGCGACCATGTGGTCATCGGGCGGGGCAGGTACGTGAGCTTTGCGGAGGCAGGGTGGCTATCGACGGTGCGGTAAGGCAGGCCGATGAAGTGTTCCCGGGATGGGGTCCTGGCAGTCCGCTGCCGGCGCGACTCGATCGCGAGTTGCTCATGCGCGCCTACCGCTACAGTGCGCGCGCGCACGCCGGACAGAAGCGGCGCTCGGGTGAGGATTACGTGGTGCACTGTGTGCAAGTGGCGCGCATCCTGGCCGACCTGCAACTCGATTCCACGACCATCGCCGCGGGTCTGATTCACGACGTCGTGGAAGACACGGCGATCACCGTCCCCGACATCGAGCGCGAGTTCGGTCCCGAGATCGCGCAGATCGTCGACGGGCTTACGAAAATCGGCAACCTGCCGTTCACCTCGAAGGAGGAGCGGCAGGCCGAGACGTATCGCAAACTGCTGCTGTCGGTGGCGCGTGATGCACGCGTGATCATCATCAAGCTTGCCGACCGCCTGCACAACATGCGGACGCTGGACTGGATGCCGGATGACAAGAAGCGCGTCATCGCGCAGGAGACGCGTGACATCTATGCCCCGCTGGCGCATCGCTTCGGCATGGCGCGCGTGCGGTGGGAACTCGAGGACCTCGCGTTCAAGTACCTCGAGCCGGACGACTATCGCGCGCTGGCGCGCCAGGTGAGCACGCGGCGCGGTGAGCGCGAGGAGCTCATCGCGCAGATGGCGCTCCCGCCCAAGGAACGATTCGATATCGCGGGGCTGAACGACGCCGATGTCTCCGGACGGCCGAAGCACCTCTGGTCGATCTGGAAGAAGATGCAGAAGCGCAACAAGCCGTACGAGGAGATTTTCGACCTGCTCGCGATCCGCGTGCTCGTCGACTCGATCCCCGACTGCTACCACGCGCTCGGCGTGATCCACGAGCGGTGGAAGCCCGTGCAGGAACGCATCAAGGACTACATCGCGCAGCCGAAGTCGAACGGGTATCAGTCGCTGCACACGACCGTGTTCGGGCCCAGCAAGCACCTGTTCGAAATCCAGATCCGCACGCGCGAGATGCACCAGACGGCCGATTACGGCATCGCCGCGCATTGGCTGTACAAGGAGGGCTCGAAGGAGCATGGTGACCTGGATCGCCACCTGACCTGGTTCCGTCAGGTGCTCGAATTTCAGCTGGACACGAAGTCGCCGGACGAGTTTCTCGAATTTCTGAAGCTCGACCTGTATCAGGACGAGATCTTCGTCTTCACGCCGACCGGCGATGTGGTGCAGCTGCCGAAGGGCGCGACGCCCATCGACTTCGCCTTCGCGGTGCACACCGCCGTCGGCCTGCGGTGTCAGGGCGCGAAGGTGAACGGGCGCATCACGCCGTTGTCGCGGCCGCTCAGGAACTCGGAGACGGTCGAGATCCTGACGTCGCCATCGGCCAAGCCGACACGTGACTGGCTCGCGCATGTGCGCACCAGTCGCGCACGCTCGAAGATCCGGCAGCAGCTCCGCCAGGAAGAGCAGGTCACGAGCCAGAAACTCGGACGCGAGATCCTGGAGCGTGAGTTGCGCCGCCGCAGACTGGGCAAGGTCACGGAGGACCAGCTCGACGCAGCGGCGAAGGTGCTGAGCCTCACCGATGGCGTGCACCTGCTGGCGGCGATCGGGCAGGGCGAAGTGCAGACGTTGCACGTGATCAAGCAGCTGCATCCATCCGTCGACGACACCGTCGAGCTGGCGAAGCCGAACGTCATCGCGCGGCTGGTCGACAAGGTGCGCGGCATGGGGCACGACCGTGGCGTGAAGATTCATGGCGTCGACGGCGTGATGGTGCGCTATGCGCAGTGCTGTCAGCCTGTGCCGGGCGACGAAGTGGTAGGCTATGTGACACGGGGCCGCGGTGTGAGCATCCATCGCGCCGATTGTCCAAACCTGCTGCCGCTGGCGCACGAGCCCGAACGGCGGCTGGAAATCGACTGGCAGGAGAAGTTTGGCGAGCGGTTCTTGGTGCGGCTCGCGCTCGAGGGCACCGATCGCCGCGGGCTGTATGCCGACGTCGCGAGCGCGGTGAGCTCGACCGGGACCGACATCCGTCAGATGGAGTTGAAGGCCATCGACGGCCGTGCGGTCGGCGCGGTGCTGGTGGAGGTCGAGAACCTCACGCACCTGCAGCAGATCGTGAAGGCCGTCAGGCGGGTGAAAGGCATCAGCGACGTCGAGCGGCGCGAGCGAATCTCGACGGAGGAGTAGCGGCGAGACGTGTGGCGCACACGCCGACGGGGCCAGAGCGTCACCAGGACCACCTGGGACAGCGGCTGTCGATGAGAGGTGATCGGGCGTGTCGGTACTCCCCGAAGAAACACCGTCAGCGTATCTTCCGTCATGAGCCGATCGCTGTTCGACCTACAGGCACCGTACCAGCCGGCCGGCGACCAGCCACGCGCCATTGCCGAGCTGTCTGCAGGGATGGAGCGCGGCGATCGGTACCAGACGCTCCTTGGCGTGACGGGTTCCGGCAAGACCATGACGGTCGCCAGCGTCATCGCGAAATGGGGCCGGCCAACGCTCGTGCTGTCGCACAACAAGACGCTTGCAGCACAGCTCTACGGCGAATTGAAGGGTTTCTTCCCGAAGAACGCAGTCGAGTACTTCATCTCGTATTACGACTATTATCAGCCCGAGGCGTACGTGCCCTCGAGTGATACGTTCATCGAGAAGGATGCCTCGATCAACGAGGACATCGATCGCCTGCGCCTGCGCGCAACCTCGAGCCTGATGGAGCGCGAGGACGTCGTGATCGTGTCGACGGTGTCCGCGATCTATGGCCTCGGTGATCCGGTGTCGTATCGCGAGCGCATGATCAGCGTGGACCAGGGCCAGAAGATCGCGCGCGACGACCTGCTGCGACTGCTCGTCGGCATCCAGTACCAGCGCAACGACGTCGCGTTCGACCGCGGCACCTTCCGGGTGCGCGGCGACACGGTGGAGATTTTTCCGGCGTACGAGGAGCAGGCGGTCCGCGTCGAGTTCTGGGGCGACGAGGTGGAGCGGATCACGAAGATCGATCCGATCACCGGTGACCTGATCGCGTCGCTGCAACGTGCGGCGGTGTATCCGGCGAAGCACTTCATCACCAGTCGCCCGTCGCTCGAACGCGCCGCGATGGCGATTCGCGAGGAGTTGGCGGACCGGCTGATGGTGCTGCGCAACGAAGGGAAGCTGCTCGAGGCACAGCGGCTCGAGGGACGAACGAACTTCGATCTCGAGATGATGGCGGAAATCGGGACCTGCGCGGGTATCGAGAACTATTCGCGCCATCTCTCGGGACGCACGACTGGCGATCGGCCGGCCTGCCTCTTCGATTACTTCCCCGATGATTTCGTCGTGGTCGTCGATGAGTCGCACGTCACGCTGCCGCAGATCCGCGGCATGTACAACGGTGACCGCGCACGCAAGCTGACGCTCGTGGATTACGGCTTTCGCCTGCCGAGTGCACTCGACAACCGCCCGCTGGTGTTCGACGAGTTTCTGTCGCTCGCGCCGCGCCTGATCAACGTCTCGGCCACGCCAGGACTGATCGAGCTTGAACTCAGCGAAGGCGTCGTGGTCGAGCAGGTGATCCGGCCGACGGGACTCGTCGATCCGATCATCGAGATCCGCCCGGTGCTGGGTCAGGTGGATGACCTGCTGCACGAGATCCGCATCCGCGAGCGCAAGGACGAGCGCGTGCTGGTGACGGTGCTCACGAAGCGCATGGCGGAGGACCTGACCGACTACCTGCAGCAGGTTGGTGTCCGTGTGCGCTACATGCATTCTGACATCGACGCGATCGAGCGCATGGAGATCGTGCGCGGCCTGCGCCTCGGCGAGTTCGACGTGCTGATCGGCATCAACCTGCTGCGCGAAGGCCTCGACATGCCCGAGGTCTCGCTGGTGGCGATCCTCGATGCCGATACCGAAGGCTTCTTGCGCAGCGATCGATCGCTGATCCAGACCGTCGGGCGCGCGGCGCGACATCTGGAAGGCCGTGCAATCCTGTATGCGAACAGGATCACGGACTCCATGCGACGCTGCATCGACGAAACGGATCGTCGCCGCATGATCCAGGTCGCGCACAACCTGGCGAACGGCATCACGCCACGCGGTGTGCGCAAGAGCATCGAGCAGGTGCGCTTCAGTACGCGTGTGGCCGATGCGCGGCTGGAAGAGGCGGCAGAAGGCGATGGCGCGCCACTCGCTGAGTACGGACAGAAGAAGGTGGCGGAGCCGGCAGGTGGGTACAACGCCGCCGACGTGCCGGCGCTGATCGCGCAGCTGGAGAAGGAGATGCAGGTCGCGGCGAAGGAACTCGACTTCGAGGCGGCGGCTCGATTGCGCGATCAATTGTTCGAGTTGCGCGTGCGTTCCGGCGACGCCGCTGGCGCGCGCAGCGGTGTGTCGTCGCTCGCGGCCGATGCGGGCGGCAAGGGCGGCAAAGGTGGACGCGGCGGACGTGGCGGTAAGCCCGGAGGCAGGAAGCCTCGTGGCCGCTGACGCACGGGCGCTCGGCATGACGCTTTCGCTCGACGAGCTCGATGCGCGTGGCGAGGCCATCGGTCGTGCCCTGACGGCGCCGGCGCTGGTGACGCTCACCGGCGACCTGGGCGCCGGCAAGACGACGATGGCGCAGGCAATCTGTCGTGGACTGGGGGTCACGGAACCGGTCACGAGTCCGACCTTCGCGCTGATCCACGAGTATGCAGCGCTTGCAGTGCGCGTCGTGCACTGCGACCTGTATCGACTGGACTCTGCGCGCGCGGTCGCGTCGCTCGGTCTCGATGACATGTTTTCTGATTCGTCGGCAATCGTGCTCGTGGAATGGCCGGAGCGTGCCGGTGCGATGCTGCCGATCGCATCGCTCGCGTTGACGCTCGAACACATCGCCGCGCAGCCTGACGCGCGGCGCTGCACCGAAGTCTGGGGATGCTGACGCCGCGTATACAGCTCGCACTCGATGCCAGCGCCGGCCCGGCGTCGGTCGCGCTGTTCGTCGATGGACAGCTCGTGCAGGCTCGACGCATCGATCGCAAGGGGTCGGCCGAGTTGCTCGCACCGACGGTCTCCGAGCTGCTGGCCGTGGAACGGATGCATGCTCGCGAGTTGACGGACATCATCGTCGGGGCAGGCCCGGGCAGCTTCACCGGCCTGCGGGTGGCTGCCGCGCTGGCGAAGGGACTCGCGCGCGGTGCCGGTGCGACGCTGCATGCGGCGCCGTCGCTGCCCATGATTGCGGCAGCGGAAGACGGATGCGCGGCGGCGAGCTACCTGAACGTGCTCGATGCCCTGCGCGGCGAATGGTTCGTGCAGCGGTCCACGAAGCATGCTGACGGCCGGTGGACGGTCGACGGCACGGTCGAACGCCTGCCCGTCGATGTCGTGCGCACGCGTGCAACGGCACTGGGTGCGCTGATCGTCGGGCCGCCGGTCATGCCCGAGCAGCAGCCCGACGCACGGTCTGCACTGCTGATCGGCACACAGGTGGTGTCGCTGGACACATGGGAGCCCGACTACGGACGTCTCGCGGAAGCGCAGGTGCAATGGGAGGCTACGCACGCGCGCGCCTTGCCTGCATCGTGAGTGACATCGCGCTGCGCACCGCACAGCCGTCCGACCTCGACAGCATCCTGCGAATCGAGCGGCTCGTCTTTTCGGACCCATGGTCGCCGGAGTCGTTCGCGCCGGAATTCACCGACTCGTACAGTTGGTTCCGCGTGGCCGAGATCGATGGGGAGGTCGCCGGATATGTCGTGGCGCGCATCGTGGCGCAGCAGGGCGAGATTGCCAACATCGCCGTCCATCCGTCGCGTCACGGAACCGGGCTTGGCGGGACTTTGCTTGACGCCGCCATCGTGGCGGCCGCGGCAGCCGAATGCGAGGCGGTGTGGTTGGAGGTGCGCGTCTCGAATGCGCCGGCACAGCGCCTGTACGCCAGCCGGCGCTTCGAGGAGATCGGCCGACGTCGCAACTACTATCGCGAGCCGCTGGAGGATGCGCTGGTGCTGAGGCGCGCCGGGTCGTCGTCGGCGTCGGTCCCAGCGTGAATACGATGATGGATGCACTAACTTCGGGAGCGGCAGCATCGCTTCCTTCTGTATCGTCGATCCGACCAGCGTACCACACGCTGTGTCACAGCCGCCCCACCCGTCCTCTCTGGAGACGATGCCGATGTCACGCAGCTTGAACAAGGTCATGTTGATGGGCAACCTCGGGAACGATCCCGAACTCCGCTCCACCCCCGGTGGCGGACGCGTCGCCAGCTTCTCCCTTGCCACATCCCGGACCTGGAACGATCAGGCCGGCACCAAGCAGGAGAAAACCGAATGGCACAAGTGCATCGCCTGGAATCAGGGGACGCAGAAGTTGGCAGACGTGGTCGAGCAATACTGCAAGAAGGGCAAGCCGGTCTATGTCGAAGGCGCGGTCGAGTATCGCCAGTGGCAGGACAAGGAAGGCCAGACGCGCTATTCCACTGAGATTCGCGTGCGCGAGCTGATCCTCCTCGGCGGTCGTGGAGAAGGCGAGGGCGAGTCTGGCGGCGGGGCGGCCTACGCGCGTCCGCAGCGCGCGGCCACACCGGCAGCCAAGCCGGCAGCATCCGGCGGTGCCAAGGGCGGCAATGACGAGTTTGCCGATTTTCCTGGTGGGCTCGAGGACGAAGAGGACGATCTCCCGTTCTGAACCTTCGGAATCGTCAACATGGAGCCCCTCGCACTGCACGTGCGGGAGGCTCCTGTCGTTTCCTCACCGGCCGATACTCGTCCCTGATCGGGAACCGCACCAGCCGCGAGTTTCCTCCCGTGGTGTGACCGTTCTGCGGTTGCGCTCGTTCGTGGACGTTTCCCGCGCTCCCACCAGCATGCGCCGTCTCTCCATCGCCCCCGTTGCATACACGCTGCGCACCCTGACGCTGCTCGTCGGACTGACCGCGGCCCCGTCGCTGCTGCATGCGCAACAGCCGCGCAATGACAGCGCCGCCGCGCCGAAGCCCGGCACGGTGCTCCACGTCGTGAAGACCGGCGACACGCTCTTCGACATCGCGCGCCGCTACCTCGGCAACCCGTTCCGGTGGCCGGAGCTATTCCGCGCCAACGCGGGACAGATCGCCAACGCGAACCTGATCTATCCTGGGCAGAAGCTGGTCGCTGGTGCCGACGGACGGCCGACATTCTCCCCCGACGTCGACGCGAATGTGTCGATGGATGCAACCAATTCAAATATCGCACCGGCACGAGCCGTGATGCTGGGCCGTTCGATCGCCACGCAAAGCATCTCGACGCTCGAGAATGCAACATTGAACGGCCGCACGCTGCGGTCCAGCGTGCGTCGCGGTGAAGCGGCCGCCGCCCCGTTCCTCGCGCCACTGCACAAGTCGAGTGGCGATGATGGCACGCTCATCGCGCGCGCCGATCCGACGGTGGTGGTCTCCAGCACGATGAGTCGTGACCAGTTCCAGATCTTCGACGAGGTGAACGTGCTGCTTCCCGCGCGACTGCAGGCCACGGTCGGACAGCGGTTCGGCGTCTACCAGTTCGGTCCGCGGGTGAACACTCACCACCAGGATCGCCAGGTCGTGAGGCCAGCGGGTGTCATCGAGATCGTCGCGGCTGGAACAGGCCGCGCGGCGCGCGCGCGCGTGACAGAGATGTATGCGAACATGCAACGTGGCGACCTGCTGCTGCCGCTCGAGGCCTTGGCGGCGCCGTCCACGGTGCGGCCGCAACAGGTCGTGAACGGCCCCGTTTACGACGTCGCATACGTCGAGGGCAGCGTAGTGCTGCCGACGGTGCAGAATTACATCGTCATCGCGTTGCCGAAGGGCGCCTCCGCGAAGGTCGGCGACCAGTTCACGCTCTTCGCGAAAAGCGCACCGCTGAGCGACGGGCAGCGCGACGTGCCGCCGCCGAACGACGTGGCCGACGTGAGCGTGGTGCGTGTCACCGCCGATGGCGCGACGGCCATCGTCGTCGGACACCGCCAGCCGGCGATTCAGGTCGGGATGCAGGCGCGCCTCGTGGGACGCATGCCCTGAGCGCATGATCCCGTCCAACATTCGTGCCCGCCCATCGAGTCGTCATGCCTCGACGGGCGGGCACGATTAGTTTCACGAGTCATCACCTGCACATCCGATCCGGCAAGCGGCCAACTCCAACCGGACTCGGCCTTTTTAATTCACTTCTGACATTCGTTTCCATGTGCCTGTCTGCTGAACGTCATGCGCGCTTCCGTGCAATGCTGGCTTCGAGGTTCGCCGCATGAGCCGCCGTGCCCTCGTGACCGGCGGTGCAGGGTTCATCGGGTCTCATGTCGTGGATCACTTCATCGCTGCCGGCTACGACGTCACGGTGCTCGATGACTTCTCGAGCGGGAAGGAGCAGAATCTCAATGCCGCGGCAACGGTCGTGCGCGAATCGATCGCGTCGCCGGCTGCAGCCACGCTGATTCGTGACGGGCAATTCGACGTGATCTCGCATCTCGCGGCGCAGATCGACGTGCGCAAGAGTGTCGAGGATCCTGCATGGGACGCTGCGCTGAACATCGGCGGATCGCTGAACCTGCTGGAAGCGGTGCGGAAGTCCGGCTACGCGACACGCTTCATCTTCTCGTCCAGCGGCGGTGCGCAATACGGCGATTTCGTCGAGATGCCTACCGTCGAGACGGCGGCGAAGGATCCGCAGTCACCCTACGGCATCGCGAAGCTTTCGGTCGAGTATTACATGAGCTATTTCGCACGAGTGCATGGTCTCGACACCGTGGCCCTCCGCTATGCGAATGTTTACGGTCCTCGACAGGATCCGCATGGCGAGGCTGGCGTCGTGGCCATCTTCTGTCAGCGCATCCTCGCTGGTACGCCGTTGACGGCGTACGGTGACGGTAGGCAGACGCGCGATTACGTCTTCGTCACCGACGTCGCGCGCGCCAACCTGCTCGCCGCTGAACGTCCCCTTCCGGCCGCCGGACGGCTCGACAATCGCGGCTTCAACATCGGCACGGGTGTCGAGACGTCGGTGGTGCAGTTGGCAGAAGGGCTGCAGGGCGCGGCCGACGCGCAGGTGCCGCTGCAGCACGCCGATGCGCGTCCGGGTGAGCAGCGCCAGTCGTGCCTCGCGATCGGGAAGAGCGCGGAGGTTCTGGGATGGTCGCCGCAGGTCACGCTGGCCGACGGCCTGAAGGCGACGATGGAGTTCTTCCGTATGGAGCGCACCCGCACCACCGCATGATGCCCATCAATGCGCTGATTCAGGTGCAGGCACCACCCACGAGTTCGATCATCGGCCTGCTGTCGCATGGCACCCCGGTCTCGTGGGCCGTGCTTCTGTTCCTCGTCGCGCTCAGTGCGATCAGCTGGACGATCATGACGGTGAAGTTTCGCGAGTTCCGCGCGATTCGCGCTGCGGCCGCTCCGTTGATGGAATACGTGCCGCAGGCTGGCTCGTTCAACGATGTGGCGACCCGTGCGGCGCTTGGCATCGGCTCGCCGTTCTACACGGTGCTCCGTCGCGCAGAACGGTTCATGAACGACACACGTCCCGCCTTGGCGGGCACCAGCGACCGGCAGGCACGCCTCTCGCAGGCGCAGGTCGAGGCACTCCAGATGCTGCTCGACAGGGAAGCGACGGGCGAACGTGATCGCGTCGAGCGACTGCTGCCCTGGCTTGCCACGATCGGCGCGGTCAGTCCGCTCATCGGACTGCTGGGCACCGTGCTGGGAGTGATCAACGCCTTCCTCGGCGTTGCCGCGAGTGGCAGCGGCAACATCAGCGCCGTCGCACCGGGTGTGGCCGAGGCGCTGGTCGCGACGGCGCTGGCGTTGACGGTCGCGATTCCCGCGGTGTTCGGCTACAACTATTTTGCGAGCAAGCTGAATCACCTCACCAGTGAGATCGACGCATTCAGCACCGATGTCGTCGCCTTGCTCGTGCGTGACGGACGGATCTGATGCGCACACGTCGCGCGAGGCCGCGCACGCCGCTGAATGCCGAAATCAACGTCGTGAGCCTCATCGACGTCATGATGCTGCTGATGATCATCTTCATGATCACCGCGCCGCTGCTCACGGGCGGCATCGACGTGAAGCTGCCGAAGGCTAATGTGCGCGCGTCGCAAGTCGACAACCCGATCATGCTCTCGATCACGCAGGACGGCGTGATCGTGCTGGACAACGAGCGTGTGGCGCGCGATGAATTGCGCGGCGCACTGACGGCACTCGCCGGGCGCGCCAGCGGCCGCACGATCTACCTCAAGGGCGACGAGGGCGCGGCCTATGGCGACATCGTGCAGGTGCTCGCCATGCTGCGCGAGGTCGGGCTGCCGAACGTGAGCCTCGTCGCGGAACAGCTGTCGCGATGACGAGGGTGGCGGGATCGACGGGTGGCCTGGCGGTGGAGCGAGTGCGGCCACCGCGCTCCACGCGCGCCGCGGCGATCTGGTCGATCAGCGCACATGTCCTGCTGATCGGAGGCACTGTCCTGCTTACGCGGCTCGCGGCGCCAGTGCCGATGCCGCCGGCGTACGCCGTCGAGCTGGTGGCAGCGCCAGCGGGTCCGCGGGCCCTTGGTGCGGTGCAGCAGGGGCCGTCCACGCAATCGTCCGCCGCCGCCGCGGCGAGCGCCGCTCCCGCACGGCCGGCGGACCCGGTCGCAAACACAGGCACCGAGTTGTCGGAGCGTCGGGTCGCTGCGGCGAAGCGACCCGCACGCATGCCGGCGCCGACGCCGACACCCGTGAAGAAGGCGCCGGCATCGCCTCCCGCAGCGGCGAGTCGCACGACCGCCGCACGATCGCCCGCAGCCAAGGGACCGACCGCAGCGCGAAGCGGAGCCGATGTCACCGTACCGGGCACCCGACCCGCCGGTGGCGGTCCGACCGGAGGGCGCGGGAGTGATGTCGCGAGCGTCAAGGTGCAGGGGATCGCCTTTCCGTACCCCGGGTATCTCGAAAACATCACGCGCCAGATCGCGCTGAACTTCAAGCCGCGACCCGGCGTGGCGCTGAAGGCCGAGGTCACTTTCCTGATTCATCGTGATGGCTCCATTTCCGACCTGCGACTGCTGTCGCGTTCCGGAGCGTATGCCTTCGACCTGGAGTGCATCGGAGTGGTCGAAGCCGTTGGACAGCGCAGGTCGTTCGGCGCGCTGCCGACAGGTTTCCGCGACGATGTGCTGCCGGTCGTGTTCAGCTTCGATCCAACCGTCCTGAGGTGAGTATTTCGCGTTCCCGTCGGTTCATCATGCGCCCGTTCCTGCCATTGCTGGTTGCGTTCGTCGCGTGCAGCGCACAAGTGCAGGCGCAACCGGGTGTGCGCCTCGGTCTCATCTATGGTGAAGGCGGTGCGCGTCCCGGAATCTTCGTGTTGCCCGTTGCCGGTCCGGCCGGTGACTCCATTCGCACCATCGTCATGCGCGACCTGGATTTCGGCGATCGCGTCACCGTGTTGTCGAAGAACACCGCGTTGCCGACGCCCGTCGGCGCGGCAGCTGTCGATTTTCGCGCAGCCGCGCGGCTTGGCATCAATGGCGTCGTGCAGATCACGCCTGCCGCCGGCGGCGTGACCATCACGCTGCACGACGTCGCGGCGAAGCAGGTGCTGCAACGTGCCGTCGTGATGTTGCCCGGCACCCCGAACACGGCGGCATGGCGTCTGGCGGTGCATGCCGCGAGCGATCAGTGCGAGGAATGGATCAGCGGCACGCGGGGCATCGCCGCAACGCGACTGGCCTACGTTGGCGATGGCCGGATCTGGTTGGTGGACAGCGATGGTGCAAATGCGCGGGCGATTACGCAGGTGGGACGCGCGCTCTCGCCGGCGTTTCGTCCAGATGGTCAGGCCTTAGCCTACGCGACGCTCGAAGCTGGTGGCAGCGCAATTCGTGTTGCCGATCTCCGTGGCGCATCGCGGCAGGTGCTCGAACCGCGAGGATTGAACATTTCGCCGACGTTCACACCCGACGGTGCCTCGATTGCATACGCGCATGGCGAGGACTTCGGCACGGACTTGTACATGGTGCCCGCATCGGGTGGCACGCCGCGCCGGATCTCCATCGGGCGCGGCACCGACAATACATCGCCATCATTCAGTCCTGACGGCCGACGCATCGCCTTCACGTCAGGTAGGTCAGGTCGCCCTGATGTGTATATTGCTGACCAGGATGGCACGAACGCCGATCTGCTCGCGGCGCTTTCCTCGTCGTCACAAGCGTACCGATCCAGTCCGGACTGGTCGCCTGATGGACGTGTCGTGGCATTCCAGTCGCAGCTTGGTGGCCGGTTCCAGGTAATGGTCATTTCGTTGCGCGATCGCGTCGTGACGCAGCTGACCAACGAGGCTGCAAACGAGGATCCGGCGTGGGCGCCTGATTCGCGGCACCTTGTCGTCTCGTCGACCCGTTCAGGTGTGCGTCAGGTGTGGGTGCTGGATACGGAGACCGGACGTGCACGGCAGGTGACGAACACACCGGGCGCACGGTTGGCGGCATGGTCATCGCGTATCGGATCGTGATGCGAGCCGCTGTGATTTTCTCATCTTCGAGGTACATGCATGCGTCGTGAACTCGTGCTGGCTGGACTGGTCGCTGTTTCCTTCTCGCTCGGCGCCTGCCGCCGCAAGCAGGTTCCTGTGGCTGCGGTGACGACGGCGCCGGTGACGGGCAGCGTGGCGGGCGTCGATCGAAGCCAGTTGGTGCGTGACTCCATCGAGCGTGCTCGCGCGGACAGCATGGCGCGCCTTGCCTCGTCGAGCGACGCCGTGAACCTGCGGACCGCGCTCGAGGCTGGAGTGCGCTTCGACTACGACGCGGCCGACATCACCGATGATGGTCGCGCGGTGCTCGATGCGAAGCTGCCCATCCTCCGTGCCAATCAGACGGTCCGCATCCGCATTTCAGGGCACACCGACTCGCGCGGCAGCGATGAATACAACCTCGCGCTCGGCCTTCGTCGCGCGGCATCAGCCCGCAAGTACCTCAGCGATCGCGGCATTGCAGTCGGCCGCATCGACGTCGTCTCGTTCGGCGAGGAGCGACCGGCGGTCAGCGGGGATGATGAAGGGTCGTTCTCGCAGAATCGTCGCGCCGAGTTCGAGATCCTGTCCGGCGCCGACGCGCTGCGGATCCCGCGATGACTTCGTTGCGCGCGACGCTCGCGATGATCGGCACGCTGGCGCTCACGGCGTGCGTTGCCACGAAGCAGGACGTCCTCCTGCTGCAGGGCGACCTTCGCACCATGCGCGCGGAGTATGCCTATCGTGATTCTGCACGCCGGGCGCAGTTCGACAGCGTGATGCGCATGATGGTGACCCTGAACGATTCCATTCGCGGTGTGAAGGGTGACCTGTCGTCGTTCCAGGGCAACGTCCTCGGTGACCTGTTCAAGGTGCGTGACGGCCTGATCGAGATTCGGGCACTGACCGGCCAGAGCCAGACGCGCATCACGGAACTGCGCGCCGAACTCGAGCAGCGAAATGGCATTCTGCAATCGCAGCCGGTGGCACCCGCACCAGTGACGTCCGCGCCGGCAAAGCCGGGTGATGCCGCCGCAGCAACGACCGTAACTGCTGCGACCTCCGTAGCCACGCCGCCAGCTCCAGGCCCGAACCAGCTGTACACAATGGCGCTGGACCAGCTTCGTCGCGGCAGTACATCTGCCGCGCGCGCCGGATTTACCGATTTCCTCGTCCAGTATCCGCAGCACGAGCGTGCCGGCGATGCGCAGTATTACGTGGCCGAGACGCTGGAGCGCGATGGCAAGCTTGTCGACGCCGAGGCTGCGTACCTTGCGGTGTACACCCGCTTCCCACGCAGCGAGAAGTCGCCGACGGCAATGTTCAAGCGCGCGGCCCTGCTTCGTGGCCAGGGAAAGCCGGACCGTGCGCGTGAGGTGCTCGAGCTGCTCGTCAGGACGTATCCCCGCAGCGACGAGGCCGACCTGGCTCGCGAGCGCCTGAAGTCCGGGACCCCGTGACACCACGGAGACTGCATCGATGAGTGACATGCCATTTCTCGACCATCTGGAGGAGCTGCGATCGCGGCTCCTCAAGTCCGTCGTGGCTGTCGGCATCTGTGTCGCCATCGGCTTCATGCTGGTGATCAAGTTCAACTTCATCAACCTGCTCGAGCAGCCGATCCTGCCGTATCTGCAGGGGCGCAAGCTGATCTTCACGCATCCCGGCGACTCGTTCTCGATCGTGATGCAGGTGTCGTTCGGCATCGGGTTCGCGCTGGCCGCGCCGGTGCTGCTGTACCAGCTGTGGGGCTTCCTGTCGCCAGCGCTTTACAAGCACGAGAAGAAGGTCGTCATTCCGCTGCTCTTCTCGGCCACGTGCCTGTTCATGATGGGTGCGGCGCTGGCGTACTTCCTCGTGCTGCCATTCGCGCTCAAGTTTCTGATGGAGTTCCAGACGGCGGCGCTGGAGCCGATGATCACCGCGCGTGACTACTTCGATTTCGCCACGTCGCTGGCGCTCAGCATGGGTGTGGTCTTCGAGCTGCCGATCCTGCTCGTGGGGCTGACGGCACTCGGCATCATCACGCCGACACAGCTGCGCGCGTTCCGTCGTCATGCCATGGTGGCATCGCTCGTCATTGCGGCGATCATCACGCCCGGCGACCTGCTCACGACGACGGTGATGCTGATGGTGCCGCTGTATGGGCTGTACGAAGTCAGCATTCTGGCAAGCTCCATCGTCTACCTGCGCAAGGAGCGCCGTCGGATTGCCCTGGAGCGCGAGTCCGAAGTGGAGGCGCTCGCGTAGTGCGACGTTGCCGCATTTTTGCCGGCCTGCTCGCCGCATGCTTCATGGTGCTGGCGGCGCCGTCGGCCGCACAGCAGCAGGGTGGCGCGCCTCCGATTCGCCGTCCCGTCGATGCGCGTGGCGACACCCTGCGCCGCACGCCGGCCGATACGTCGAAGGCCGCGCGCGATTCTGTTGCGGCCGATTCGGCAAAGCGCGAGATCGTGAAGTGGGCCGAATCGGATCCCGTGATCGATTCGCTGCTCGCGCGGCCCGGGTACACAGTCACCCGGTTTCAGGGCCGCAACGTGACCTTCGATGCCGCACGGAAGATCCTCACCCTGATCCGCGACGACAGTGCGCGCGCTGCGATCGGACGTGACCAGACGATCATGGTCAGCGACACGATCATCTACGACGACTCCAGCAAGATCGTGCGTGCGCGCGGTGCGGAGAACGTGCTGCGTGATCCCGCGCGCGGGGGCGCCGACGTCGTGTCGCGCGGCACCATGTATTACAACACCACGGAGCGACGCGGCACGGTGGGATACGTACGCACGACGGTCGAGAGTGGGCAGAAATATTTTGTCGATGCGCAGAGCGCTGGCTTCGCGAACGACAGCACCGGCGAGGAGGCCGCATTCTTCGGCCGCAGTGGCACCATCACCACCTGCGACGACTCGATTCCCCATTACCACTTCAGTTCGCGCGAGCTGAAGATGGTGAAGGGCAAGCTGGCCGTGGGACGCCCGGGTGTGTTGTACATCTATGACGTGCCTGTCTTCTGGCTGCCCTTCTTCTTTCAGGATGCGCGCTCGGGGCGGCGGAGCGGCATGCTGGCGCCGCGCGTCGGTGTCAGCGAGATCGTGCGCAATGGCCCCCTGTACCGGCGCACCGTCGAAAATTTGGGCTACTATTTCAACATCGACGACTACCAGGACATACAGGGCTGGGTGGACTGGCGCAGCGGTGCCAACATCGATCCGCGGAACCCGAACGACTTCGGCTTTACGCGCTACAACCTGCAGTGGCGCTACAACTGGCTGCGCCGGTTCCTGAACGGCAGCGCGGGCGCGTCGTTCCAGCGGCTGACGGACGGCAGCACCAACACGAACGTGCAGCTGACGCATCAGCAGCGATTCTCGCGGAAGACCAATTTCAACACGTCGATCAACTACGTGTCGAATACGCTGGTCCAGCGTACGACTGCCTTCAACCCGTTTGCCGCGCTGGCAACCTTCCGATCATCGGCGAATTACTCGACCGCGGTGGGCCCGTTCAGCGTTGCCCTTGGTGCCAATCGCACGCAGTACACGGGACGTCCGCAGGTCGACCAGACGCTGCCGACGCTGAGCATCAATTCGGCGCCGATCACGGCCGGCACTTGGCTGACCTGGTCACCGACGCTGACGGCGTCCGAGACGCGCAATACGAACCAGCAGGCCGGTGGGCAGTCAGCCATTCGCTACTTCACCAATATCAGCGGCCAGGCGGACAGCGTGGCGCAGGCGCTGAACCGGCGCAACACGACCATGGCGTTCAACACGCCGCTCGAGCTGTTCGGCTTTCGGCTCGACAACGCGTTCGACGTGACCGACGCCGCCAACACCGGCACCCAGCAGAAGACCATCGAGGAGATCCTGGATCGCGGCAATGGTGTGCGTGACACCGTGCAGTCGGTCCGGTTCTATGACGGCTTCACCGAGACGCGCATCGATTGGCGCACGAGCTTCAGTCTGCCGTCGTTCAGTCGCGGCAAGTGGAATGTGGCGCCCAGCATTCAGTTCGCGAATGTCGATCCGGGTCCGTTCTGGGTGCGATCCACGCTCTCGGGTGGACGCTACGTGGCGCAGTCCAAGCGCCCCAGCGTGAACCTGTCCATTGCGCCGACGCTGTTCGGGTTCCTTCCCGGCATCGGACCGGTGAGCCGCATCCGCCACTCGATCTCGCCGACCGTTGCCTGGTCCGTCGCACCGCGCGGCAAGGTGAGCCAGGAGTACCTGCAGGCGATCAACCAGTTCAGTCGCGGCTACAACGGCGCACTGCCGCAGAACATGGTGTCGCTGAGCCTGAACCAGAACATCGAGGTCAAGCTGCGCGCGCCGGCTGATTCGGCGCCGGACGCGGGCCGCAAGGTGCGCGCGTTAAGCATCCAGACAGACGGACTCGCTTACAACTTTCTGCAGTATCGGGAGATCAAAAAGCGTGCGGTGGACCCGAGCTCGGTGTCGAAGTTTGCGGGCCTGACCAGCTCCTCCTGGGGGCTGGGTCTGCGTTCTGATTTTCTGCCGGGCTTCGATTTCGGCGCGCGCTGGTCGCTCTTCCAGGGCAACCCCATCTCGGACACCGCCGTCTTCAAGCCATACCGGGAAGAGGCGCGCGCGACGTTGCGACTGGATCGCACGACGGGCGTGGTGCAGTGGATCACGAAGCTGTTCGGCGGTGGAGACTTCAAGCCGGCGCCGAGCAACCTGACGGCGACGGACTCGATGAACCTGCGCAACGATCAGCAGACGGTGCAGGGCGTCAATCGCGGATTGAACGGCAATCAGGTTCGCCCTGGGTACGGTGCGATCCCGAGCGGGCAGGGGTGGTCGGTGAACCTGTCGTATTCGTCCACGCGTCAGCGGCCACCTGTCGGCGCGAATCTGATCAAGCTGCCGCCCGTCGAGGAACGATGCGCCGCGCTGCTGAACGGCAACACGAACCCCTTCGTGCTGCAGCAATGCATCAATCGGAATGGCAACCTCGAAGGCGTGGACAACAACTTCCTCTTCGTCGGCGCCGGCTCCCCGATCATCATCAACCCGCCCATCCGGTCGCTGCAGGTCCAGACCAGCTTCAACATCACGCCCAAATGGGCGACGCAGTATTCCACCACGTTCGACGCGGTGCGCGGACAATTTGCCGCACAGACGGTGTCGCTGCAGCGGGAACTGCATGACTGGCGTGCGATCTTCAACTTCACGCAGGCCCCGAACGGAAACTTCGCGTTCTCGTTCTTCATCGCACTCAAGGCGCAGCCGGACCTGAAGTTCGACTTCAACCAGCAGACCTTCCGTCGTCCGCCCGGCTCCTTGCCCTGATGCTCTCAGCTCGTTTCAAGCCATGGCACGTCCCGGGCTTCTTCCGGAAATACGTTTCGCTTCGTGTTCGACGCATGCCGGTGCTGGTGCATTTCGAGGTCACGCTGCGATGCAACGCGCGGTGTGGATTCTGTGATTACTGGAAGACGGACGCGTCCGAGAAGGAGCGTGAGCTGAAGAGCTACGCCGATGCCGCGCGGTTCTTCAATCCGATGCTCGTCTGTTTCACGGGAGGCGAGCCGCTGCTGCGCCGCGACCTCGAGGACCTCGTGTCCGGCGTCGACAAGGCGATTTCGTGGAAGTACATGACGCTGATCACCCATGGCGGCATGCTGTCGGCCGAGCGCGGACAGTCGCTCAAGGACGCGGGCATCAACCAGCTCAGCATCTCGCTGGATTACCTCGACGGGCGGCACGACGAGGCACGCGGTATTCCCGGACTGACGAAGAAGATCTTCGACAGCGTCGAAGGCATGCGCGCGCGCGGCATCGACAACATCCGCTTCAACACCGTGATCAAGCAGGACAACATCGACCAGATCCGCCCGATTCTGGCGCGGGCGGCAGAATTGGGCTGCGGCGTGAATTTCAGCGTCTACACCGACTTCAAGAACGGCAACGAGGTACACCTGCTGCAGCCGGGGCAGCAGCAGGAGATCGAGGTACTGGTTGCCGAGCTGCTGGCCTACAAGCGGAAGCGGCGCGGCGTGATCACGAACTCCGATCACTACCTCGAACAGATGCCGCGGTACACCAGCGGAGCAATGACGGAGCCGTGCGAGAGTGGCATCAGCACGATTCATATCGATCCCACCGGTGGCGTCCGCCGGTGCCCGGACTTTCCAGTCGACTTCCATTGGAAGGATTGGGCTCGCTACAAGCCCATCGATTGCAACCGCTGCTACTACGCCTGTCGCGACGAGGCGCAGGCACCACTGCGGGACGATCGCATTCGTGATGTGATGGCGTGAACGTCTGGTGACGACACAACAACCTTGCCTGCGTCACATCGTCCACATCGTGCAACCGATTGGTGATATAAACGCTTGAATCGGCTGTGACTCAGCGTCAGTT
>JACMPK010000066.1 GCA_014377535.1 Gemmatimonadaceae bacterium | reverse complement strand
GTTTGGCATCCAGCGCGGTGAGCTCGTAATAGGTGTTCGTGACCTCGGCGACGAGGCTGGTGGTGACGTACCGGCTGCCCTCCACCGTGGCGAGGTACCGCGCCAGTGCCGCACCCTTCTGGCTGCGAATCTTGCCACGGATGTCCGCCTCCCAGCCGGCGACGAAACCCACACTCAAATCGGGCAACGGTTCGGGGACCTTCCGTCCGTCGGTGATTTCGGTGGAGGCGTTGCCGGCCCCCTGCGAGGTGTAGCGCCCGCTCTTGTCCAAGCCGACCGACGCGGCGACACTGACCTGTGGCGCCAGTCGTCCACGGATCGCCTGCACCTCGCTGCGCGACATTTCAATTTCCTGCAGCGTGGCGAGCAGCTCCGGATTGTTGTGCACCGCCGTATCGATGAGCGCGACGAGGGCAGAATCTTCGAAGAATTTGTGCCATCGAACGTCACCGGTACTGGTGGTGTCTGCAGCAGCTGCCTGCGCGGCACTGCCGGCGAATTGTCGCGGCACGGGTACGGCTGCAGGTGGCGCCGAGAGCGCAGGCGCGAGGCAACCGGTCAGCGTGACGAGCGTCAGGCCACTCAGCGCCGCGCGCAACGATGGGAAGTCAGGGCGCATGACTGTCACAGTTCCGAAAGCGGGGTCTCGTCTTCGTTCGCGATGAGCGGGTGCTTCTCCGAAGTGCTTGCGAAGGCGTAGTACAGACCGGGAATGAGGATCACGCCAAGGAGCGTGCCGACGATCATGCCACCGAAGGCTGCGGTGCCGATGGTGCGATTGCCGATACGACCGGGGCCGGTCGCGACCATCAGCGGAATGAGCCCGGCGACGAACGCGAAGGAGGTCATGAGGATCGGCCGGAAGCGCGTGCGTGCACCGGCCAGCGTCGCGTCGATCACGCTCGTGCCTCCACTGTGCTTCTGGGAGGCGAACTCGACGATCAGCACGGCGTTCTTGCCGAGCAGGCCGATGAGCATCACCATCGCGATCTGCGCGTAGATGTTGTTCTCGAGTCCCGTCACCAGGAGCATCGTGAACGCGCCGAGCACGCCGGCCGGCAGCGACAGGATCACAGCCAGTGGCAGCACGAAACTTTCGTACTGCGCCGCGAGGATGAGATACATGAACATCAGCGAGATCATGAAGATGTAGATCGCCTGATTGCCCTGTCGCACCTCGTCGATGGAGATACCCGCCCAATCGATGTCGAAGCCGCGTGGCAACGTGCGGCGTGCAGTCTCGGTGATGATACGGATGACTTCACCGCTGCTGTATCCCGGCGAGGCTGATCCGCTGATCTCCGAGGCATTGGACATGTTGTGGCGCGTGATCTCCGACAGGCCGTACACCTTGTCCATGCGCATGAACGCCGAATACGGCACCATCTCCTCGCGAGCGTTCTTGACCGACAGGCGCAGGATGTCCTCAGGGAGCGCGCGATACTCCGGTCCCGCCTGCGTGATGACCTTGTATTGCCGGTCGTACTTGATGAAGCTGATCTCGTAGTTGCTGCCAAGCAGCGTGGAGAGGTTGGTGAGCGCGTTCTCGGTGCTGACGCCCTTCTGCTGCGCCAGTTCATTGTCGATGCGCATCATGTACTGCGGGAAGCTCGCGCTGTAAAAGGTGAAGACGGAGTTCATCTCCTTCCGCTTCGACAGTTCAGCCACGAACTCGTTGCTGACCTGCTCCATGCGCTTGTAGTCACCGGAGCCCGCCTTGTCGAGCAGTCGCAGTTCGAACCCACCTGCGGCGCCGTAGCCCGGCAACGCAGGTGGCAGGAAGTATTCGATGTTCGCGCCCGTGATGTTCTTCGTTGCTTCCTCCATCTCGGCGATGATCTCCTGTGCGGAGTGGGCGCGCTCGCTCCAGTCGTTCAGGTTGATCAGGCAGGTGCCCGTGTTGGAGCCAGTGCCCTCGGTCAGGATTTCGTAGCCTGCGAGTGCGGAGACAGACCTGACGCCCTCGACCTTTTCACCCGCGCTCTGCAGCTGCCGGACGATGTCGTTCGTGCGTTCAAGCGATGAACCGGGTGGCGTCTGCACGATCGCGTAGAACATTCCCTGATCTTCATTGGGGATGAAGCCGGTCTGCACGGACCGGCTCACGAGCCAGGTGCCGGCACAGAGCAGGATCAGGACGCCGAACGTCACGACACGGCGCGTGACGATCGATGTCAGCAGGCGGACGTAGCGATCGGTGGTGCGGTTGAACACGCGGTTGAACGCGCCGAGGAAGCGATCCATCGGCGACGGCTTCTTGTGGTGGACGTGTGGCTTGAGCAGCATCGCGCAGAGCGCCGGCGTGAGCGTCAGCGCGACGAAGCCGGAGAGGACGATGGCTGACGCCATCGTGATGCTGAACTGCCGGTAGAAAATACCGACTGGTCCGGAGAGGAAGCCGACCGGGATGAACACGGCCGTCATCACGAACGTGATCGCGATGATCGCACCGCCGATCTGCCCGATCGCCTTGCGCGTGGCAGGGAGCGGGGCAAGCCCCTCGCTCTCCATGATCGCGTGCACGGCCTCGATGACGACGATCGCGTCGTCCACGACGATGCCGATCGCGAGCACCAGAGCGAAGAGCGTGATCAGGTTCAGCGTGATGCCGAAGATCTGCATCGACGCGAACGTGCCGATCAGCGAGACCGGGACCGCAATGGCCGGGATCAGGGTCGAGCGCAGGTCGCCGAGAAAGATGAAGACGACGATACCGACGAGGAAGAACGCCTCGACCAGCGTGTGCAGCACCTTTTCGATGGAGGCATCGAGAAACTTCGAGACGTCGTAGCTGATCTCGTAGTGCATGCCCTTCGGGAAGGTGGACTTGCTGATCTCCTCGAGCCGCGTCTTCACATCCTTGATGACCTGGCTCGCGTTACTGCCGTACGACTGCTTGAGCGTGATGGCGGCCGAGGGCTTGCCGTCGAGGCTTGAGTAGATGTCATACATCGAACTGCCGAACTCGACGTCGGCGATGTCCTTCAGGTGCAGGATCTCGCCCTTGGTGTTGGCCCGGATGACGACGTTCTCATACTCCTCCTTGGTCGTGAAACGACCAGGATACTTGAGCACGTACTCGAAGGCCTGCGACCGCTTGCCGGAGCTTTCGCCGGTCTTGCCAGGCGAGGCCTCGAGGCTCTGTGAGCTGAGTGCGTTCATCACCTCCTCAGCCGAGATCTTGAACGTCGTCATGCGATCCGGCTTGAGCCAGATACGCATGGCGTATTCACGATTGCCGAGAATGTCCGCGACGCCGACGCCGTCGATCCGTTTCAGTTCCGACAGCAGGTTGATGTCGGCGAAGTTGAAGAGGAACTTCTGGTCGGTGTTCGGATCGTCGCTGTAGAGATTGATGTAGAGGAGCATGTTCGGCTCCTCGCGCGTGATCTTGACTCCTTCGCGGACGACGATCGGCGGCAGCTTGTTGACCACCGAGGCCACGCGGTTCTGCACGGCGAGTGTGGCCTGGTTGGGATCGGTGCCGAGGTTGAAGACGACCTGAATGGTCCCTTCGCCGTCATTGCCGGCATCGGAGGCCATGTACTTGAGCCCGGGAACGCCATTGATCGCCCGTTCGAGCGGGATGATGACCGCTTTGATGAGCAGTTCATTGTTGGCCCCCGGGTAGTCGGCGACGATCGTCACCTTTGGCGGGGAGATGCTCGGGTACTGCGTCACCGGCAGCTTCGAGAGCGCGGGACCACCGATGAACAGGATCAGCAGCGACAGGACGATCGAGAGGACCGGTCGCTGGATGAAGTGCTTCAGCATGAGGTGTGACCGACAGAGGCGTACGCCACTATTCCGCCTTGAGGCGCAGGGACGCGAGGACGTCGCGTGGCGCCTTCATGGTCACCGTTACGGCATCATCCTCCTTCACCTTCTGGACGCCATCGAGCAGAATGCGGTCGGTCGCCGTGAGTCCGCTTGCGACGACGTACAAATCGGGGAGGCGCCCCGCGACGGTGATCAGCCGTGCGTGCACGTGATTCTTCGCATCGATGACGAACACGTATGTCTTGTCCTGAATTTCGTAGGTCGCCTTCTGCGGGATGATCAGCGCGCCGCGATACGGCACGGTGAGCAGCACCTTGCCGGTCTCGCCATTGCGGAGCAGGCCATCGTCATTCGGGAAGGTGGCGCGGAAGGCGATGTTGCCTGTTTCGCTATTGAATTCTCCTTCGATCGTCTCCACGGCCCCGAGGTGCGGGAAGCGCGTGTTGTTGGCCAGCAACAGGGCCACTTTCTGACCGGTCCGGCTGCCTGATGCCGTGCGGAAGTCAAGGTACTCGGGCTCCGAGACGTTGAAGTACGCGAACATGCGCCGATTGTCGGAGAGGGTGGTGAGCAGCTCCCCTTCCTCGATCAGGCTCCCCAGTTTCTTGGGAATGCGATCGAGCACGCCGGCGAACGGCGCCCTGATCTCCGTGAAGCTGACGTGCAGGCGTGCCGCGGTGACCTCGGCGCGCGCCTGATCCAGTTTGGCTTGCGCCATCGCCTGTTCGTTCTTCGACACGACGTTGTTGCGCACCAGCGACTGCGCATTTTCAAGTTCGATCTCGGCCGCACGCATCTCGGCCTCGGCCTTCTGCAGTTCGGCCTCGTACACTTTCGGCATGATGCGGAAGAGGAGCTGTCCTGCGCTGACGGACCGCCCTTCGTCGACCGGCATCCGATCGAGGAAACCCTTTTCCAGGGCGCGGATCTCGATATTGCGGATCGAGCGAATCTGCGCGACGTACTGCCGCTCGTACGAGGTGTCGATGACGATCGGCGTGGTGGCCACGAATCGAGCGGCAGCTTCCTGCTTCTCCGGCGCCTTAGCGCACGCGAGCAACAACGTGAGGGCACTGAGCCCGGCGAATCGCAGCGTCGTGGTCATGTGGGAGCGTGGTGGGACAGAGCGGGCACGAGGCAGATGGTTCAGCGCCGTTAATGCAGCGACGGCGTGATTCAGCCACTGACTGGTTCAGCGTTGGAGCACCGCATGGTGCGGCGTGACCACGTAACCGTACTTGGCCCGACCTGCAGATTCGGGTGCGGACCGCGCCCTTAGCCGAGTCTTAACAGCCTCGGTGGGGGCACCGACGACTCGTGGCGCGGCGGTGCCGTACTGTCCGCTTTTGAGCCTCGCAGCCGCCGGTGTACCGTTGAATTCCTCCGCGTCGAACTGCGCCCGTCGAGATGACGCGCAGACGTCCGCCGCGCTTGGCGTATCATTTGCACTCGTGCCCCGGAAAGCTGCGGCGTCCCGGTCGGGTAGCGCGGCAAGGACCTTTCGAGACGGGAGCAGACGTGGCGGTGCGTGGACCTGCGCAGGTGCAGAGCGATGGAGTCGTGGAGAGAGGGTCCGCGCCGGGTGATGCTGTCACGCGCGCACCCGCACGGCTGCACCGGATCGAGATCACGGCGCGCACCTTCTTCACGCTGCTGCTGGTCATTGCGACCTGCTGGGCGCTGGTGAAGCTGGTGCCCGTGATCCTGATGACCATCGCATCCCTGATGCTGGTCGGTGCGCTGAATCCGGTTGTAGAACGCCTCGAGGCGCGCGGCTGGCGACGGGGCCTGGCCATCGCCACGGTGTTCACGGTGCTGGTGATCGTGGCCGTAGTCCTTGGCACGCTCACCTTTCCGGCACTGGTGGCGCAGGGCGCGGAGCTGCTGCAGCGGGAGCCGGTGCTTCGCGAGCAGCTGGCACAATGGCTCGCCGGGCGCCGCATCACCGCACCACTCGCCGAGTCGCTGCGGCGCATCAACTACGGCGCAATACTCGGCAACTCGACGCAGCTTGCCTTGAGCGCGTCGGTAAGGACGCTGGAGATCATGGCGTATGCGGTCGGCGCGATCTCGCTGTCGCTCTACGTGATACTGGATCGTGACCGGCTGCGCGGTGCGCTCTACGCACTCGTGCCGCGCACGCATCACATCCCGCTCTCGCGCGTGCTGCTGAATCTGGAGCGCATCGTCGGCGGGTACATTCGCGGCCAGGTGATCACGAGCGCGCTGATGGGCGTGTTCATGTTCGTGCTGCTGCGGGTCGTCGGCGTAGAGAGTGCGCTGCCCATTGCCGTGTTCGCGGCACTGGTGGATGTCCTGCCGTACATCGGTGGACTGCTGCTGCTGGCGCCCGCGTTGCTGGCGACGTTACCACTGGGTCCGGTTATCTCGCTGACGGTACTGGGGCTGATCGTGGTATACCAGGAAGTCGAGAGTCGGCTCCTGATCCCGTTGCTCTATGGTCGTTCGCTGCGCCTGCCGTCATCGGTGGTGCTGGTCGCGCTGCTCGCGGGCGGCGTGCTGTATGGTGTGGTCGGCGCGCTGCTGGCCCTTCCGGTCGCAGCGGCTGCACTGATGCTGCTGGAGGAACTGCGCGTCGCGCTGCCCGGCGAGACGGAGACACCCGACAAGGAGAAGCAGCGCGAGGCAGATGTGGTGAACGAGCTGGAATACACGGCGCGCACCGAGGGATTGCCCGCGCACGAGGCGGCGGCCGTGGCGCTGGAGATGACGGATGGACGCACGAAGGACGAGACAGCGGCCGCCGAGGAGGCCGCAGTGCTCGCTGCGGAACGAGGAGCGGAAGAGACAGCGGATGTCGCCGCATCGAAGGCCGACGCGACGTAGGCCGACGTGACACAGGCGCGGCGAAGGCCGTCGACACAGGCGCGACAGAAAGGCGCACTACGTCACGTTCATCACCAGATGGACCGGAGCGCGGAGATGGTGGCGTAGCGCAGGCGGGTGGCAGGGCCGGTGTTCACGAGGCGCATGCGGGTGAAGTCCTGCGACGGAAAGACGATGTCCGTGAGTGTCGTCGCGCCGCCATCGGCAAAGAGCTCGATCGAAGCGCGATCGATGTAAATGTGCATCCGCACCACCGAGTCGGTGGCGATGCGCGGCGCGTAGTGCACCGTGCTCGCAAACTTGTCGGAGAAGGCCTTCGGCAGCGCCGTGCGGTCGCTGTAGAAGCGCCTCGATCTCGCCTCGAAGCCGATGCGATAGGTCTCGCCGGCTGCATTCGACAGCTCGAGCGCCAAATTCGAGGCCGCTGCGTTTGATGTGAAGAACTCGAGGTCGAGTTCCGACACGGCGGCGGAGCCACCCTTGGGTATGCGCAACGGCAGCACTCTGGTCACGCGCTGTGCGGTGAGCGACACGGTCTCGCCGCGCAACAAGCGCAGCTCCTGCACTGGCGTCGAGAAGATGCGTAGTCCGGCGGGCGTGCGATGCAGCGACAGCGCGCGCGGCACGGTGAGCGCGCTGCGCCAGACCTCGGTGGGCACGACCTGCGCATAGTCCCAGTTGCTCATCCAGCCAATGAAGAGGCGACGGCCGTCGGAGGCTGGCACGTCGGACCAGGTGACGCCGGCGTAGTTGTCGCGACCATGATCGAGCCACACACCGCGCTCGGGTTCCTTGCCGGCCGTGCCGATGCCCTTCGCGAATTCGGGGTCGAGCGTGAATGTGGTGCCGTTGAAATTGCCGACGAAGTATTGCGTGGCCGAGCCACCATTCGGCCCGCCGGGATTGATGCTCAGCAGCAGCACCCAGCGCGTCTCGCTGGTTCCCTCGATGCGGATCGGGAAGAGATCGGGACACTCCCACACGCCGCCGTGCGCGGCGACGTCGCTGCCGAATTCACTGACCTGTGTCCACGCCTTGAGGTTCGGCGACGTGAAGAGCCGCACCCGATCACCGGCGGCCAGCACCATGACCCATTGCTGCGAAGCTTCGTGCCAGATGACCTTCGTGTCGCGGAAGTCGCGCAGCCCCGGATTGGGGATCACGGGATTGCCGGCGAACTTGGTCCACGTGCGACCCCGATCGTTGCTCCAGGCGAGACCCTGTGTCTGGAACAGGTCGGACTTCCCTGCCTTCTCCATGGCCATGTCGTGGTACGTGAACATCGCGACGAGGGGCGGCTTGCCGCCGACACCGAAGCCGCTGGTGTTTTTCCAGTCCACCACTGCGCTGCCGCTGAAGATCAGGCCATGCGTGTCGGGATAGAGCGCAATGGGCAGGTGTTGCCAGCGCACGAGATCCGTGCTGACGGCGTGGCCCCAGTGCATGGGACCCCAGGTGGTGCCTTCCGGATGATGCTGATAGAACAGGTGATATTCGCCGTCGTAGAACACCATGCCGTTGGGATCATTCATCCACTTGGCAGGCGGCGTGAAGTGATATTGCGGCCGGTGCGGTTCGCTGTATGGCGCGCCGGGCTTCACGGTAGAAACGACACCGGCCTGACGCGGCGGCTGGCAGCCGGCGAGAATGAATCCGATCATCACTGACGTTGCGGCGACGAGTGCACGACGCGTCAAGCGGTGCGAATGTGTCACTCAGGGTATCGGAGCAAGCCTGGGCACGCCGTTGAGCAGCGCGTCGAGTGCCAGGCTGGCGAGTGCGGTGATGCCGGTGGGAAATGCGGCTTCGTCGACCACGTACAGCGGCGAGTGATTTGCCGGCACGGTGAGCGGATCGGTGCCGCGCGGTGTCACGCCAAGGAAGATGAAGAGCCCGGGCACGCGCTGCATCAGGATCGAGAAATCCTCACCCGGCATCGCCGGTGGACTCTCCAGCACGTTGCTCGCGCCGAGGGTGTTGCGCAGCACGTTGGTCGCGCGGCCGAACCAGCGTGGATCGTTGACGGTGGGCGGATAGCCGTCGTCGGTGATGGTGACCGTGGCTGTGGCGCCGCCGGCGACTGCAATGCCGGTCGCGATCTTCCGGATCTGCGTCGCGACGGTCTGTCGAGCGGCGGGGTTGAACGTGCGAAAGGTGCCGTACATCACCGCGCTGTCGGGAATGATGTTCTCGCGCACGCCGCCGTTGAACACGCCGACCGTGACGACGGCCGGTCCTGCGGTGAGGTCGACGCTGCGGCTCACGATGGTCTGCAGGTCGTTCACGATCTGTGCCCCGATCACAATGGGATCGATGCCGCGCCATGGCTGCGCACCATGCGACTGCCTGCCATGCACGACGACGCGCCATCCATCGATGCTGGCCATCATGCCGCCGCTGCGCGTGGAGACGGTGCCGGTTGGCCCGGGCCAGGTATGCAGCCCGTACACGGCCTCGACACGCGGGTTGTCGAAGGCGCCCGCATCGAGCATGCGCTTCGCCCCGCCTGCGCCCTCCTCGTCAGGTTGAAAGAGAAAGGTCACGGTGCCCGGCAGCGTGGCCTTCATGCCGCTCAGCACTTCCGCCACCCCCATCAGGATTGCGGTGTGCGAGTCATGGCCGCACGCATGCATCACGCCGACTGTCTGTCCGTTGTACTGCGTGGTGACCGTCGACGCGTACGACAGGCCGGTCTGCTCGGTGACCGGCAGCGCATCCATGTCGGCGCGCAGCGCGACCGATGGACCAGGCTTGCCGCCACGCAAAATGCCGATGACACCGAATGCGCCCGCGACGTTGGTGCGCACCTCGAGCCCGAGCGCGCGGAGGTGTGCGGCGACGACACCCGCGGTCCGCTCCTCGACGCCGCTCAGCTCCGGGTGCGCGTGCAGGTCGCGGTGCCAGCCGACG
>JACMPK010000065.1 GCA_014377535.1 Gemmatimonadaceae bacterium | reverse complement strand
TCCATCTGGCTCACTCATGCGCTCGCCACCGGCAGAAGATCATGATGCGCGTCGTGCTGCCAGAATGCTCGGCGCGCGACGGCAGCAAGACTTCCAGTCTACACGATGACCATACGCATCCTTGGCTGTGCTTGCCACACGCAGGTGCGGAGATGCGTCGCGGAGACTCGTCTCTGCACGTGCACGAGTACGTCTACTTTTTCGCGCGCGACGCCTAATGGATTGACCGGATGATCCACGCACCGTTGACGCGCGACACCGCCATCAGCTCGGCATTCGATGAGTTGATCGCCCGGTCCTTGGATGTGCCTTGTGTGACGCCCCTCGACCACGCACACGCAGCGTCGCCCGAGACGACGATCGGATCGACGGGACGAGCACGATGATTCATCGCCCCTCGATATCCCGTTCCCCGGGGACGACGCGCGTACGCCGTCCCTCGCCCGGGTGGCTGATCGCCTCATACAGGCGTTCACCTTTGAGCAATAGCTCCTGCATCAGACCCGCAAACTCGAGTGGCGTGAGTTCCCTGGCGGTTTGGGGGACCAGGCCTTTGAACAGTGCGATTCGGTCCGCGAGCGGGAGTTGATTCGCGTGGTCGATCAGCTCACGCAAGGCGGTGTAGTTGAGATTCGCGGTCTCGGCACTCGTCGTCATCGTCGCTTACCCCGCCGCGACGGCAAATCCCGCCTGGACAATCGCGTGGCGCAGCGCGGCAGGATTCGTGGCTTCAGGGTCATACGTCACTGCGGCGGAACCAACTTTCACGTTCGCGTCGGTCACACCGGCAATGCTGGCAAGCGCGCGACGAACGCTGTTCACGCACCCGCCACAACTCATTCCTGTGATCGATATCGTTGTTTGCTCCATTGCTGTCTCCGGTCGTGACGCTGGATGAGCGTACAGGCACTAACACGGCTCTCGCCTCAACGAGGTACTGCCCACACCATTACCCTCTCGTCACGAGGTACGGTCCACTACGCAACATCCGCGGTCGTGCATAATGCACGTGCACGCTGACCTGGCGATGCGTCGAGGGCGAACGAGCGCGACCGCTGGAATCGCTTGTTGGCACCGCATGCCACGCGGAATACCCACAGCAGTGGCGGGCAGCATCGTCTCTCACAAGACGCCGCGAAGCTCTCCATCCCTCATCGGTCGAGATCACGGATCAGTTCCTTCATCTCGCCGATCTCGCGCACCTGTGCCTCGATGATCCCGTCGGCCAGTTTCCGCACGCGAGGATCGGAAATGTGCGCGCGCTCGCTCGTCAGGATGGCAATCGAGTGGTGTGGGATCATCGCCTTCATCCACGACACATCTGCCACCGTGGCCTGGCTCCGCACGAGCCAGAGTGCGACGGCAAACACCAGTGCGCTACCACCGAGGATCCAGGCGTTCAGTCGGCTATCGCTGTACATGCTGCGCATGGACACCAGCATGATCACCGCCATGGTGGCGCCCATCACCACTGCCATCCAGGCGCGTGTCTGGCTGAAGAACACATGGTCCAGCGCATACGTATTCAGGTACATCAAGCAGAACATGACCGCGGTTGCGACTGCGATCATGCCAGCGAAGCGCCGGTACGGATTAGTGGAATTCATTCTTCAAGTCCTTTGCATCATTGAGGGATGATTGCGCGCCGCTGGTACCCGTTGTCCGCTGTTCGTGCGCGTCCGGGGGCAAGCCTTGCGCTAATCGCACACACATGAGCCTGGAAGAGCTGCGAGTGCCGCTCAGCTACCACACCATGCGAGCCGCGCTGTCGCGAAGCCAGTGGTGACACTCTACCGCTTCGCGCGCCGCAGCAGTTGCGCGCTCGCGGCCACGATGATCGTGGACAGTGACATCAAACCAACAGCCATCGCGGGCGTCAGCGTGAGTCCCCACAGAGCGAGCACACCGGCCGCCAGAGGAATCGCGATCACGTTGTATCCCGTGGCCCGCCACGAATTCTGCAGCATCTTCCGATAGCTGGCGCGCGAGAGCGTGATGATCCGCGCCACATCGCGCGGATCGCTGCGCACCAGCAACACATCGCCGTCGTGCAGCTCGGTCACCGCCACCTCGTCGAGCGTCTCGGTCGCGCCGCTGCCCGTGACGCGCGTCGCCGTGTCGGGTAGGAGCTTTGCCAGTTCACCCAGCGCACCTTGCGCCTGGCTGACCGACCGCATTTCGAGCCAGTGACCGAGCAGCATAATCGTCACCACCGACGCCAACTCTTCCCAGAGCGGCGGGCCCGGAAATCCGAACAGCACCGCGGCGCTGAAACCGAACGCGGCACTGATCGCCAGCGCGATCAGGACCATCATGCCAGGCCGTCGGTCGCGAATCTCCTGGACCGCGCCTTTCAGAAACGTCAGGCCGCCATAGCAAAACACTGCCGTACCGAAGAACGCCGGAAAGTACGTCACGCCGGGGAACGACGGCGCCGTGTATCCGAGCGCCGTCCGCAGCATGTGCCCCCAGACGAGCGTCGGGATCGTGAGCACGACTGAGATCCAGAACTTGTCGCGGAACATCGCAACGGAGTGACCGGCGTGCTTGCCGTGCCCCATCGCTGTCATGTCTTGGCCACCTGCCGGTGGTGTCGTTCCCCCGGTGGTGTCTTCGACGGCGACGACGCCATCGGCGTCGCGCCTGGTGTCGTGTCCGGTGGCGGCGACGATGACGGCATCGCATGAGCTATCGGCATGTCAGCGGTCATCGGGTGGCCGTGCATCGCATGCGCGTCCGTCGTCTCATCAGGAACAGCGGTCTCGGCGTCGATCACTCCGTGCTCCGCATCATGCTCGCGTGCAAGACACCGAGCGCGCGGATTCGCGCCGTATGCGCGGGCATCATGCTGCGGAGCGATGCCTCGTTCTGCTCAGGCATCATCGCTAGATCCTGCCGAATGGAATCCACCAACGGCGTCCAGCCAGCGCTGGCGGTCATGTGCATCTGCCGCATCTCTCCGTTCATCTGCGACAGCATGTTGGCGACCATTTGCTAATGGCCGGGGATCAGGGAGCGCATCGTGGCGGCATCGGCAACATGCATACTGCGCAACTGACTCTGCATCTCCGGCGACAGGCCGTCCATCATACCGAGCATGCCCGGCGCCGAGTCGGCGCTGCTGGCCATCATACCGCGCATGCCGTTCATCGGACGCGGGTCAGTAAGCACCATCGGTGAGGCGGTACCCGCCGCGCGCTCCGGTGGCGTCTTCGAGCACGCCGCAGCGAGCGACGCAAGCACTGCCACGCAACCGATCAGTCCCGCATTTCGATATCGCATCAGTCATCCAGGTTGCGGTGAATAGAACGCGTGCGAGATGACTCATCGCGGGTCGTCGTTCGGAGGGCGGCTGCGTCGGCGCACGCACTCCTTCCAGCGCGAGGAGATCGCCAGTATCGCGAGGACTCGTGATCATGCCGCCGACCATCGGCGCCGCGATCCGCTGCATCACGTCAGCGTCGGTCCCGGTTTTCCACAAACCTTACGCGAGTGCCGCGTAGAGCTGACACCGTCATCATCGTGGGCCGGACCCGCTCCAGGGCACCGTGGGTCACGGCCGCGTCGACGTCTGCCCTGCTGCGCATCATGCCGGCACCGACGCGATCGCGATACGCATGATCAAGGTACACGAGTATGATCACGCCCGTCTCCACAGCGACCCCGGCCAGCACAATGAATCCGACAGTGACTGCCGTGCTCATGTTGTACTGCAGCCACCACATCAGCCACACGCCGCCGGCCAATGCAAACGGCGGGGACAGCAACACGATGCCAACCTCGACCACGCTGCGGAACTTCAGATACAGCAGTCCGAACACGATGCGCGACGTGATCGGTACGATGATCGTCAGTCGTCGCGAAGCCGGTCCGACTGACCCGCATTGTCCGGACCCGCAGTCACGGTAGTCCTGCGGCCGCGTCAGTACGGCTCGCGCCGGGCAGTCGCGAACGGCTGCGACGGGTGGACACGTTCAGCGCGGGTGAAAAGCCTCATCGCGGGTCGCACGAAGCTTGGCGCGACGGTCCCACGGGTATCGACATGATGATCTCAGGTGGCACAGCGTGGCGACAGCGATGCTGCGGGCGTCTCGCGTGTGACGGCAGTCGCGGCGAAGCCCCGGATGCCCCCGAGAATCAAACAGAGACGGGCACTTCGGCGCATGAGGTCGTTCCGGTTTCGACTAGTGCCACGAGGCACGCTCCGTCGCGCCGACTGGAAATTTTGACATTCCGGTGAGCGCGGCTACCCCGCGAGACGGTAAATTGACACTGGGGCGCTCGACCGCGTCGACCGCGGACGTCTCGTGAAGCGCTCATGGCTCGAGCAAGCCGAGCCGACTGTCTCCCCCCCCGAAATCAGCATCGCCATCGTGCTCGAAATCGTCTCAATTCTGCTGGCCGTCACGGCCGTCCTCGCCTTCATCAACACGCGCTTCCTGCGGCAGCCCCCCGCAATTGGGCTGCTGATCACCGCGCTCTGCAGTGCGCTGGTCGTCAAGGCGCTGGGCGTGCTCGGCCTCGTGAATCTGAATCCGATTCTCGCACTCCTTCGCGAGCTCGATTTCCGCGCGGCCCTCCTCGACGGCATGCTGGGCCTGTTGCTCTTTGCGGCCGCGTTGCACGTGGACCCGGCGCAGCTGCGGGCGCAGGTGAAGCCCATCGCGGCCTTGGCGACACTGGGCACGCTGATCAGCGCCGTGCTCATTGCGACGGCGGTGGTGTGGATCGGTGCAGCAATCGGGACCCCTGTCCCCATCGTCTGGGCCGTCGCGTTCGGCGTCCTGATCGCACCGACGGACCCCATCGCGGTCGCCGCGCTGCTGCGAAGCGCAGGCGTGCCCAACGCGCTCCAGAAGACGATTACCGGCGAGTCCCTGTTCAACGACGGGATCGGCGTGGTGCTATTCCTTGCCGTCCTGACGACGATTGAACAGGGCGTCGTCCCCGGCGCGGGCGAGATCGCGCGCCTGCTCGGCGTCGAGATCATCGGTGGCCTCGCGTTCGGGCTGGGACTCGGCTGGGTTGCCGTACGCATGTTGCGCCAGATCGACGAATACCAGACGGAAATCCTCCTGACGCTCGCCTTCGCATTCGCCGGCTTCACCCTGGCGCGGTATCTCCACGTCTCCGGCGTCCTCGGCATGGTCGTGCTGGGGCTCGTCATCGGGCGCCAGGGCGGTGACGACGTCATCTCGGTTGTGACGAAACGACGGCTCGACGATTTCTGGGAACTGATCGACGAATTTCTCAATGCTGGGCTGTTCGTTCTCATTGGCGTCGAGATCCTCGTCATCGACGTTCGTCCCGCGGCGCTGCTTCTCGGACTTCTCCTGATCCCGGTGATCGTGGCCGTCCGCTGGGTCTCGGTGGCAGGGGTCGTCTGGCCGATGCGGCACGCGCTCCAGTGGCCCGCCGGCAGCATCGGTCTCGTCACATGGGCGGGAGTACGAGGCGGCATCTCGATTGCACTGGCGCTCGCGCTTCCGGCGCATCCGTTGCGGACCACGCTGCTCGCGGCGACGTACGTCGTCGTCTGCTTCTCCATCGTCGTGCAAGGGCTCACCGTCGGGTGGGTTGCACGACGATTGCTCGGCGCAGCGGTGCAGTCGGCTGAGGACGAGCCGCAGGCGCCCTCCTGAACGCGATGCCGACAGCGACGAGGGGTGCGAGAAGGGCACCCGACGCCGCGACACGGAATATCAGTGACACGCACCGCCGTTCGGGCCGCGCATACCGGTTGATCGGCACACACCTGGACTGCGTCTCGCGACGGCCTCACCCGGAAGCCATGTGCGTTCTTGGACGAGGAGCGACTCTCCCTCCCCCCGTCCTGTACTGTCCGGTGCGGACAGCCTCGCGCCTCAGCCGCGATCGGTCCGCATGACGAGCGAATTGCCCAGCCCAGAACGGCCCGACGGTTCAACCCGGGAAACACGCGGCGCGCGCCCGCTCCCGACATGGCAGTTTCCCGGCTGGGGACAGGTCGAGCGACTCGACCTGGTCGGGCTGAGCACGGATTCAGGCACACCGATCGTGCATCTGGATCAGCCGAAGCGCCATCTCCTTGGCCAGTGGAGTGCGACCGCAATCTGCGGCAATGACATTACGTCGAGTGTGCTTTACGTGTCCGCGCTCTGCGCGGCGCAGGCGGGTGCTCTGGCGCCGATCGTTCTGATGCTGGTCGCGGGAGTTCTCTATCTTTTCCGCGGCATCTACGCCGAAGTCGGCAGCGCGCTGCCGCTCAATGGCGGCACCTATACCGTCCTGCTCAACACCACCAGCAAGCGGCTGGCCGCCAGCGCCGCATGCTTGACGTTGCTGTCCTACATCGCGACGGCAGTGATCAGCGCCAGCGAGGCGATGCACTACGCGCACAATCTCACCGCGGCGCTGCCCGTCGGCCCGGCCACGATTGCCGTGCTCGCCCTGTTTGCAGCGCTGACGATCCTCGGTGTCGGCGAGTCTGCGAATGTGGCCCTCGGGATCTTCATTCTGCACATGGTGACGCTGGTTGTCCTGGTCAGCGGCGGCATCTGGAGGGTGGCCGGCGACCCGTCGCTCCTGCTCGCGAACTTCACGCTGCCGTCATCACGCGGCTTGATGACGTCCCTCTTCTTCGGCTTTGCCGCCGCAATGTTAGGCGTGAGCGGCTTCGAGAGCTCGGCCAACTTCATTGAAGAGCAGCGGGTCGGTGTCTTTGCGAAAACACTGCGCAACATGTGGCTGGCAGTGGCCGTGTTCAATCCGCTGGTCAGCCTGCTGTCACTGGGCCTGCTGCCGCTGGCGCAGATCCGCCAAGTGCCACCCGATATGCTGGCGCGGATGGGTGACCGCGCAGTCGCCCCGTGGCTGGGCACTCTGGTGAGCATTGACGCCGTGCTCGTCCTCTGTGGTGCGGTGCTCACGAGCTACGTCGGCGTGATGGGGCTGGTCCGCCGAATGGCACTCGACCGATGCCTGCCGCAGCTGCTCTTGCGGGAGAACCGACGCGGCACGAACCACTGGATCGCGCTCGCGTTCTTCGCACTGTGCGTATCGATCCTGTCGGCGACTGGGGGAGACCTGTCGACGCTTGCCGGCGTGTATGCCCTGTCGTTCCTCAGCGTGATGGCGCTCTTCGCCATCGGCAATCTGCTGCTGAAGCACAAGCGGAACCGCTTACCACGTGCCGTCACTGCCTCACCGGTGGCGATCGCGATTGCACTCGCGGCGGTCCTGGCGGCACTGGTTGGCAATGTCCTCCTATCCATGCGGAATGCGGAGGTGTTCCTGGTCTACGCAAGTATCGCAGTGCTGGCCGTCGCGGCGATGCTGTTCCGCATTCCCATGCTCAGTCTCGTGCTCAACACGTCACGCACCCTCGCGGAGCGCGCGCTCGGAATCAACCGTTGGATCCGCGAGCGCGTCACCAGATGGATCGAGCAGATCAACTCAGTAACCGTCGTCTATTTCACCAAGGGTGACAGTGCCGTCATTCTGCGTCGCGCTGCCGAGTATGTCCTCCGGAATGAACAGACGAACCGGATGAAGGTCATCCACGTGTATGCCGAAGAGAAGGACATCCCATCCGGGCTGGCCGACGCGCTGGCGCTGATCGACCGCGAGTTTCCGCGGCTCCGAATCGACGTGCTGTTCGTTCGCGGTCAGTTCACCCCGACACTCGTGGATCAACTCTCCGACCACCTCGCGATTCCGAAGAACCTCATGTTCGTTGGGACGCCTGGTGACCGCTTCCCGTACCGCATCGAATCGCTGGGCGGCGTTCGGCTCATCCTGTAGCGGTCACGCCGGCAACTCTGCAGGCTGCGCGTGCGCCTGGGACTCCACCGGTGTCCCCACCGTATCCAGGACATCGAGGTCCGGCGCTGCCCGGCCGAGGAGGAATCCGGGCAGGATCGTATTCAACACGGTGTACACAATCAGGGCTCCGAAGATGAAGTCCGGCACGGCAAACCGATCGCGCAGGATCTCCGCAATGACCAGCGAGAACACGAGGGTCGGCGCGAGCGCAATCGCCACCGGAAGGCCGCTCCTGAACGACTCGCCCAGCGTGTACTTTCGGTGCAGCACGACCAGCCCAACGCGAAGTGGCACACAGACGGCCACCGCGCCGACGCCAAGCAGGATCGCAGTCGCAGAGAAGTCCTCCGCGTGGAGGTGCAGCCCCGCGTTGAAGAAATAGAAGGGTGCAAAGACCGAAGCGAAGGCCTCGACGGCGTGCAGCGTTCGCTCGGACGACATCGCGGGCAACCGGGTCCGGAACGTCTGGGCGGCGATGCCGACCATGAACGCGCCCACCAGGTAGTACACGCCAAGTGCTCGCGTGATGTAGGCACTCACGACGGCGAGCATCAGCAGGAACGCGAACTCGGACTTTGGCGCAAAGGGCGCGATCCGCGCCGCGAAGAAGCGAAAGAGCAACGGGAGAACGAGGACGAGCGCGAGGAGCGCCGCAGTGGCAACACCAAGCCGCTCCATCGAGGTGGATTGCAAGGCAATGAACAGCACGCCGAGGGCGAGCAACTCGGTGGCAATCGCCTTCGACTTGATCCAGAATCGCTCGCGCGGCTCCAGTCCGAGTGTATCGAGCGAATCCAGGATGAAGCCCGTCGACGGCGTAAACAGTGCCAGCGCAATCAGCGTCCCGACGCGATAGCTGAACGCCATGCCCACCGCGATGAGGGCGCCGACGCCAAGCACCAGCAGCATGCGGACCGACACGTGCTGCACAATGACCCGTGCGCCAATCTTCAGCTCAGAGCCATTGACTTCCAGACCGGCTGTGAGGAACATCGCCACGATCCCAAAGGTTGCCAAAAGGCTCAGCGTCGGATCCTGTGACAACACCCCCGACGCGGACGCCGCAGCACCCAGCAGGAAACTCGTGATCGCGCTCGGCAGCCGGAACCGCTGCAAAGCGCGTGGTACCACGAAGAGTGCAAAGAGCAGCAGGATGTATGTGAGATCTTTCGGCACGTGGGAACCTTGACGGACGGGAGATTGTGCATGTGCGCCCTGCGCCCGCGCCATGCGTTCCGAAAAGATACTTCGTCATCGGTCTCAACCGTGGCGGATCACATGCAGATCGCGCTGCGGGTAAGGAATCCTGATGCCGGCGTCCTTCAACGCGCGCCGGATCTCCTGGTTCAGTGACGATCGCATCACCCGGGCCCCATGGATTCTGGGCCCAGACCACGACTTCGAAGACGACGGCCGAATCAGCGAACTCCGTCATGAGCACTCGAGGCGCGTGGGAGTCCAGCCGATCCGGCAGCCGACGCGCCGCATCGAGCAGCGCACCAGTCACGGCATCCATGTCCGAGTCATACGACATACCCACGGTGGTTCGCAGGCGTTATGTCGGATCGCGCAGCGTGTAGTTGGTCACGCTGTTCTGAACCAGCATCGCGTTCGGAATGATCAGATCCTCCTCGTCGCGAGAGCGCGCGACGGTGGCGCGCAAGCCCATGCGCGTGACGTGAAACAACCAGCGTCGCCGCTAGAATCGCGAGGAACACCACAATGGACGACAACGTCACTGGCGTGCTCGCGATGCGGAAGATCGGCACATTCAGCGCTTGCCACACTGCTTTCGTGTCGATAGGTCCCTCCAGAAGCAGCTGATCCTGCAGGGCAAGACATCGGTGCGGCACGACCACGTCACGTCGGTTGCCGCGCACGAACGCGCGCGCGCGCCTGTCGAGCGCTCCAATGAATCCGCTCCAGTCAGTGTAGCTCGTGCACTCACCTCTGCCGTACGCGGACGAAACGTCATGTTCCCGGCTTCCTGCCCATCTGATCAGCGGTGCGCCCGCAGGCGACTGTCTGAGGCCAGAGGGCAGAGCGCTTGCGCCTTTCCACACTGCAGTACCGACTCCGTCTGGGCAGATCGTTCAAGGACATCCGAGCGTTGACCGGAGCCCGGGAGTCGGACAGGACACTTCCGCTCTTCGACCGCCAGTGCATTGAGCTGTTTCGCAACCACCCTGAACTGATGCCGCTCTGACCAAACCACTCTTCGCCGTGTGTCAGTCCGGGTCTGTCGATTTTGGTGCTCTCATCGCACTCACGACTTGCATCATCCCGGAATCGCCGCCTTGGACAATCGAGCAGGTCGCCTCCCAGAAGTCGGTGTGTCCCGATGGCCAGCTCGTCACGGTGCATGCACGTTCGCGAGCCGTGGTCGGAATAGCCGCACACCTGATTGTGCGATGTGGTTACTACCAGCCGACCTCGAAGTGGCGTGACTTCGCCAGTCGGGGCAAGGTCGCCACTCACGACGCGTCGCGTGGTGATACAAGTGCGGTGCTCTCGTGAGGGTTGATCCAACTGTGGTGTACACCCCGTGGGCCCTCGCCGTCATGGCCGAACCAGCTCGCGTCGAGATTACGGATAGCGCGACATTCAACGTGCTGGTCGCGATTGACCGTGCGCAGATTGCGACGGACCGCAAGTCGGTGATGCTGCCAGGTCTCATGACGGCGCAGATCCCGTTGCTTCCGCGCCGGACCGAAGGTGCAAACACGTGGGAGCACGAGGTGGAGATTGCCCGCGCCTTTGGCCAGAAGAAGGGAGTTGATTCACCAAGGGCGCTGTACGCCACGGAAATCTTCAGCGACGAATTTTTCCGTGTCCGGCGTGAGACGTCCGCGTGACGGCTGACGCGTTTCGAACACGTATCACCCGGAGTTGAGGATCGCCCGGAACGGAGCGCCGTTCCGGGCGATCGGGACCTGGACTGTCATCGCCAGGACTGCGCTGCCGCCCGATCGACCGACCTATCGCGACGGTTCACAGGTGTGCCGTCGCTGGCGGCGTCATCAGGACGCAACGGGCCAAAGCATCGCCGTCAAAACGCACGGTCCCAGGGAATCGACAGCCGCTGCGCGGAACTGATCACCCCCACCATGCTATAGGTCTGCACGAAGTTGCCCCATTGCTCATGGGTGACGGGATCAATGTGTTCGGCGAATAGGCCGTGGCGATTACGGCAGGCCAGAACGTGTTCGAAGAGCGCACGGGCTTCCGCTTCCCGCCCGATATCAGCCAGTGCGTTGATGTACCAGAACGTGCATGCCAGAAATGCGTTCTCCGGCTTGCCGAAGTCGTCTTCGATGACGTAACGATAGATGAAGTTCCCGCGCCGCAGGTCGCGTTCGATGGCGTGCACCGTGCCGACAAACCGTGGATCCTTTGCTGCGACGAATCCAACGTCCTGCATCCGCAGCAATGACGCGTCAAGCGTGCTGCCATCCATCGTGGCGACGAAGGAGTTGAGGTCCGCGTTCCAGCACCGACGGCAGATCTCGTCATGAATCCCGTCGGCCGTCGCCCGCCAGAACGCGTATCGCCCATGATTTCCGAGTTGCGCCGCGATGCGTGCCAGCCGATCACACCCTGCCCAGCACATCACGCTCGAGAACGTGTGGACGTGTTCACTGCCACGCAGCTCCCAGATGCCGGCATCCGGCTGGTCGTACAATGCTGCTGCATGGTGGCCGAGGACCTCGAGGCGTGCGAACAGCGCCTCGTCACCGCGCTGCTCGAGGCGCAGGTCGAAGAACACGTGCGTTGCCGCAAGGATCGCCGCCCCGTACACATCGTGCTGGATCTGTCGATAGGCTTCGTTCCCCACCCGCACGGGGCCCATCCCGCGATAGCCGGGTAACGTCTCGATCACTCGCTCCTCGATATTTGATCGCCCGCTGATGGTGTACAACGGTTGCAGGCGACCGTCCTCGGCGCTGGCAATGACGTTCAGGATGTACGCCAGGTATCGCTCCATGGTGCGCGTTGCACCGAGGCGATTGAGCGCATCGACGACAAAATACGCATCCCGGATCCAGCAGAACCGATAGTCCCAGTTCCGCGGGCTGCCCGTTGCCTCGGGAATCGAGGTCGTCATCGCAGCCACCACGGCGCCGGTGTCCTCGTGCGCATTGAGCTTGAGTGCGATTGCCGATCGGATGACGACATCCTGCCACTCGAACGGAATGGCCAGCGCGCGAACCCAGTCGCGCCAGTGACTTACCGTCTCTTCGAGAAATCGGCGTCCAAGGACCCCAGTCGATTCGGTCACCGTCTCATCCGGACCGAGAATCATCGTGATCGTGCCGTCAAGAAAGAACGGTGTCTCCTCCAGCAGCGGCGTCAGCGACGCATCGGTCGTCAGGCGGAGCACGACATCCCCACCGATGAAGCGGATATGATGGCTGCCATAGGTTCGTTCGGCCGGGTATCGGCCGTACTGGCACGCCGGTCGCAGTCGAACCCGGATACGAGGATGTCCAGACACCACCGTGACGCGCCGCACCAGTGACATCGGGCAGAACAGTCGCGAGTTCTGTTGGAACAGCGGTGCGAAATCAGTGATCTCGATGACGCCACCGGTCGCGTCGAACAGTCGCGTGACCAGCACTGGCGTATTTTCGATGAATGTCTGCTCACTGTGCGTCATTCCCAGCAGTTCGATCCCGAAGTGGCCGAGGCCGTCAGGGGCATCGCTGCCAGTCAGCAGGGAGCAGAACGCCGGGTCGCCGTCGAAGCGCGGGAAGCATGCCCAGGTGATATCCGCATCCGATGTAATCAACGCGCTGATCGTGCCATTGCCGACGAGGGCGAGTTCAAGAGAGTTCACTTGGTGGTGTGGTGAGTGGAAGCGGCGGTGGATCCGGACGCGACGGCGAGCGCGAGCCAGCGGCGGACCGCCAGGACGTCGGGCATCCGCCAAGCCGCATTGGACCGTCCAGGCCCAACCTTGATCGAGATGCCGCCGAGTTCATTGATCACGTCGAAGCCATACTCGTCGGTGGTGTCGTCACCGAGGAATACCGGCTGACGCCCCTCGAACGGCGGCTCGGCCATGAATTCGCGGATGGCAGCACCCTTGTCGCGCCCGGCCGGCTTCAATTCCACGACACGCTTGCCCGGTTGTACGCAGAAATCCGCACCGAGAGCCGATTGTACTTCCCGCATCACCCGATGGGCATAGCTCGCCAGCGCCGGCGCCTGTCGATAGTGCAGTGCGATGGCCACCCCCTTGTCTTCGAGCAACAGTGCCGGGTGCCGCGCCAACATGGTTCGCAGGTGATCGAGTGCGGCTGAGAGCGACTCAGAGGGAAGGGCGTGACAGTGCCGAAGGCCACTCGCGGTGCGCCGCTCGAGTCCGTGCAGGCCCGCCACTGCCAGCCTGAGATCCGGAAAGAGCCGATCCACCTCGGAGATCCTTCTGCCCGTGATCACAGCCACCGCGCCACCTGCAACGGTCGCAAGCGCGGACACCGTGGCGCGCAGCCGCGGATCTGAGCGCACGTCGGCAGGGAGTTCGGCGATTTCGAGCAGCGTGCCGTCGAGGTCGACGAAGTACGCCCAGTCCGGCTGCGGCGCGGGCATCGCCGGACGGCGGCGGATGGGACCCATCCACGCCGTCATGTGTGCAGCGGGAGTGGCTCGGGGCGGCCCTGCGGTCGGCCACGCAACCCGATGGGAAACTCGAAGCGACGCGTCAGGCGCGAGCGACGACGGACGCTGGCAGCATCGAGCATCATGCGGCCGGCCCACCGATACACGTTGAACTCGCCGACCAGGCTCCGCATGAGGCGCATCCGGGCCCGCTGCTCCCGTTCCGGCATGGTGACCGCCTGGAACAGCGCTTCGGCACATTCCTCCGCATCGTACGGATTGACGATGATCGCCTCGGGAAGCTCACGCGCAGCGCCGGTGAACTGACTCAGGACGAGCACGCCGCGTTCGTCATCACGGGACGCGACAAATTCCTTCGCCACGAGGTTCATGCCATCGTGCAGGCTGCTGACGAAACAGAGGTCGGCGCCACGAAAATACTCGTACACCTCGCGCGGCTCGTGGTGCTCGGCGTGCAGGATGATCGGCGGATGCGCGGCGTCAGTGAACTGCGTATTGATGCGCATCGCAAGCGCGCGGACACGAGACTCGTACTCCTGGTAATGCTCGATGCTCGACCGGGTCGGCGCGGCAATCTGGATGAACGAGAAACGTCCGATCCACTCCGGACGCAACTCCAGAAACCGCTGCACGGCGCGGAGTCGCTCCTCGATCCCCTTGGTGTAGTCGAGACGATCGATTCCCACGCCAACCACGTGCCCATCGGGGAGCAGGTGGTGGTGACGGACGTCGCGCTGGCACTGATCGACCGATTTCGTCAACAGCGTCGGTGACGGCGGCCAGTCCACCGAGATCGGATAGCGCTTCACCGCGGTCGGTTCCCCATGATACGACACGGTGAACGACTCACGGTCCACACGCGCCTCGAGCAGGCGGTCCACCGTGTCGACGAAGTTGTTGCAGTGAAACTGCGTGTGGAATCCGAGGATGCTGCTGCCCAGCAGTCCGTCGAGCAACTCCTCACGCCAGGGGCAGATACTGAACGCTTCCGGATTCGGCCATGGAATGTGCCAGAACGTGATGATGGTGGCATTCGGCAGGAGGTCGCGCACAAAGCGCGGCAGCAATGCGAAGTGGTAGTCCTGGACCAAGACGATGGGATCACTGGACGTCGCTTCCTGCACCACCGCCTCGGCGAACTTGCGATTTACCGCGACGTACTGCTCCCAGTCCGTCGCCCGGAACGTGGGTCGTACGTGCGCGTTGTGGCACAGCGGCCAGAGCCCTTCGTTCGAAAAACCGTAGTAGTAGCCGGACTCCTCCTGCGTCGACAGCCATACGCGGCGAATCTGGTACGCGGGGGTGTCAGCTGGCACGCCGACGCGGTCGTGGCGATCCACGACCTGGCGATCCGCCGTGCCCGACCCGTGCGCGATCCACGTGCCCGAACAGGCGCGCATGATCGGTTCGAGCGCCGTGACGAGTCCACTCGCCGGCTGTTTCACGACGATTTCGTCGCCCTGAAACATGTGCATGTACGGCTCGCGGTTCGACACGACAATGACCTCGTGCCCCCGGAGGTCTCCGCCGAGTATCGCCTTCAGCGCCGCCGCGTCCCACGGTGCCTGATCGTCCTCGCGCGCACGATGCTCCGACTGAATGTCCTGGATCAACGCCCGCAGATCCCGCGCAATGGGCCGCAGCTCCGGTCGATCGTGCTTGTCCGTCGGCCGCAGAATGCCCTCACCGCGCATCAGCGCCCGGAGTCCCTGCTCCCACCCTCGCCAGCTCAGTTGCGCGACGACGACCGTGATCAGCGATACGGTCAACCCCAAGGCGGCGAACACGTAGAAGAGATACTTCCGGGTCTCCTCGCTCCGCCGTCCAACGAAGCTCATGTCGTGCACCAATACGAGCTCACCCGACGGCGCACTGTCGCTGGCCAACGCGCGCACTGACACAAGCAATGGACCGCGCGCGCTGCTCAGCACATGCGCGGCCGGATCTTCCGTCATAAACCGCGCCAGGCTGTCACACCTCAGCTCGGGCGGAAGCGACGGCGTCGCAATGGGCATGGCTGACGGTGCGGCACAGTACCCCATCGCAAAGAGACGTTCATCCTGCGTGATCTTCGTGAACAGCTGCCGCACCCGCGCCTTATTGTCCACCTGGACCAGCTCGTGCACGGCGTCCTCCACCGTGGTCGCCACCAGATTGGCACGAATGTCGAGGTCGCGCGTAAACCACCGCACCGTCAGACTGTCGACCAGGGGCACCACGGCGTAGGCGATGCCCGCAAGCACGATCAGGAGCGGAACGATGAAGCGGAGGGACAGTCGCATAGGCCTCGTTGGATCGAGCGGGAAACGCGTGTTCAGAACCTGGGCATCTCGTGCTCAGCCCGCCGTCGCGTCAGGCGGCGGTATACGGCCGGGCGCGAGCGGTGGACCCTGCGGCACGTTGCAGCAGCAACGTCTGTGTCGGATAGGCAAACTCGGCCCCAGCCTCCTCGAATTGCGCGTGTACCGACAGGTTGACCAGCTGCTGAATGTCCATGTACACGTTGTACTCAGCAGACTTCACGAAATACACGACCTCGAAGTCAATGGCGAAGTCGTTAAACGATGCGAGATGCGCACGGTCGAACCGGACAGGCGCCTGCGACTCGATCGCGCCGCGCAGCATGCCGGGAATCCGCTCGAGAAGCTCCCTCGGCGTCTGGTATGTCACGCCCACGTGAAACACGACGCGTCGCTCCTGCATCCGACCGTAGTTGCGCAAGCGGCTGTCGAGCAGATCACTGTTAGAGAATACGAGCTGCTCCCCTGACAGCGAACGGAGCCGTGTTGTTTTCAGTCCGACGTGCTCCACCGTTCCCATCAATTCGCCGACGGCAATGAAGTCGCCGATCACGAATGGCTTATCCAGCACGATGGCCAAGGACGCGAACAGATCGCCGAGGATCTTCTGGGTCGCGAGTGCGATGGCAACCCCTCCCACGCCCAGGCTTGCGACGAACGCCGTGATGTTCACGCCGAGGGTGTCGAGCGCAAGCAGCAGCACCACCGTCCAGATCAGCACCTGTGCGGCGATGCTCAGCGCGGCGAACATGGTCGCTGTGCTCCGATCCTCGACCGGGCGCCGCTCTCTGTGGACCGCGATGACGCCCCGTGCCGCCGCAGTGCACCAGAGCGCCACCTGCAACAGGAGCGCCATGGCGGCCGCACCGCTCGTCCACGCCTCCGCAGCGGAGGAGAGTGGGAGCAATTGTAATCCTGCGAAGACCCCGCCGAACACCACAGCGGAGATGCGCGTGCTACGGATCACGTCCGTCAGCACGTCATCCCATGGATTCGTCGTCCGCCGTGAAATGTCATCCAGGCGCGAGACGAGCAGCGCACGCACGAGAAGCGCGCCAGCGACGCTTGCCGCCGCGACACCTGCTGCACGCAACCAGACGGATGATGGAATGCCTGCCAGCACCACAGAATCAGGGAGCATCTGCCGTCTCCCGCCGACCTGCCGCAGCAGGCCCGCACAGTCGAGTCCGGATTGGGAGCCGGCTCGGCAGTGAGCCGTCCGGACCGTGGAACAGTTACGTCCGTGCTGGAGCTGCGTGACGCGATGCTCCACCACCCTGCCCCCGATCGGTCAATCAGGATCGCATCCGCTCGGGCCTGTCAATTACATAGATACAAATATAGTATTCGGTGGCGCACCCGTCGGCAACCCGGCGCGGCGCCCTTCCCTTTGATTCCGGAGGCGCACATGCAGGGTCGACTGACAGTGGTGCTCGACCAGGTCGCGTCGTCGGAGGTATCGCTCACCGAGGTCCCGAACGTCGCTGCCGCGCACGACAGCGTGCTGCGCTTCGCGGGCAAGCTGATCCCGGGCCTCATCACCCATGCACCCATGCCAGTCCTCGTCTGCGAGCCGAGTCGGGACCACACGCCCGCTCGCTCCACATCCCGTGTATCGACAGTTGAGGCCATTCTCGTCTGGCGCCAACGCGACCGTCGTGGCGCGATCAGCGGCGGTCTCGCCGGCGCACCGCTGTGATCGACGTGCCACGGCACGCGTTGTTCATGCGGCAGCGCCGGTGAGCGCGCCGGTCAGCGCCGACACGGTGCTACAGCAGTTCCGCGTCGTCCTTACCGCCATTAAGACGCACTTTCAGCAGGTCGAGCGACAGGCCGGCATCGGGGGAGCGCAAGTCTGGGCGCTCGCGACGATTCGCGATCACCCGGGCATGGGTGTGGGCGAGTTGGCCGTCGCGCTGAGTGTCAGACAGCCAACCGCGAGCAACCTGGTGCGCGGTCTCGCGGAACACGGCTACATCACGCACGAGCGTCGCGAAGAGGACAGACGCGGCGTGGCACTCCGAATCACGAAACCAGGCCGGGCGCTGCTGCGTCGTGTGTCGCCGCCATACGAGGGGGTACTACCGGCCGCCCTCGGCAAGCTCGATGGCAGCACCCTGCTCCGCCTCAGCACCGACCTGCGACTGCTGATCAGCCACCTGAACGCTGATGAGACGGCCGCTCTGCGACCGTTGGCGTCATTGTGATGGCGGCGACGGCTGTCAGGCGCCGTGAGCGTCGCGCTACCGCCGCTGAATGTTGGTCAGCTCGACCGAATCCACGCCCAGGCGCGTGGCGAGAAAGTTGCGCAGTCGCGCGGCCTCGCGGCTGTCGGGTGCGCGGCGCCAGGTTGCCACGAGACCAACGGGCTGACTTCGACTGAGGACGGTCGCGGTGTCGCCCTCGGTCACGACCCGGCCGACGGCGATCGACACGAGCCCAGGATTGAGCGCACGCAGTTCGCTGAAGAGGCTGCGCGACGGGAATTCCGACGCGCGCAGACGGAGGACCTCGGCCTGCAACTCCGCCGCCCGCTGCGCGTCCGCCGACGGCGACCTTGCGTTCCGCGTCGTCAGATCCTTGAGCGCGCCCTGCCGCAGCAGATCGGCGAGCTCCTCGAGGGATGGCTGCCGTCCGAGGGGCTGCCGCAACACCAGCCGAGTTTTCGGCAGGCCATATGACGGCAGCCGCCGTTGAATGGAGTCGACCATCGTCGTCGGCAGCGGCTCGCCAATCAACGTTGCCTCGATGGTGGAGGAGTCCCTGGAGTATCTGAATTCGGTATTGAGGACGCTGCGATCGGTGAACACCAGGTTTTCCGCTACGAACCGGCGCGAGGCGCCCTTGAACCGTGTTTCCTGCACGACGTTCCACCCTGTGTAGACACTCGGCACGACGAGGATCAGCGTCAGCGCGATGATCACCGCATTGACGCGTGCTCGCGATGTCGATTCAGGCACGGCGACCTGCGGAAAACGCAGCAGGCGAACGAAGCCGAGCGTCGCCAGACAGATGAAGAGTGCGTTGATCAGGAACAGGTTCATCGCGCCGAGAAAGAACCAGAGATCACCATGCGCCAGCCCGAACCCGGCGGTGCAGAGCGGTGGCATCAACGCGGTCGCGATGGCCACGCCGGGCACGACCTGACTCTTGTTAGCCTTACGTGTGACCGCGACGATGCCAGCAGCGCCTCCGAACAGCGCGATCAGGACGTCGTACAGGGTCGGTCGTGTCCGCGAGAGGAGTTCGGACTGTGCCTCGGCCAGCGGTGACAGGAAGAAGAAGAGCGTCGATGTAGCGAGCGCAATGCCCGTTGCGATCAACAGGCTTCGAATGCTGCGACGGAGTAGCTGCACATCACTGGTCGCGAGCGCCACACCCGTCCCCACGATTGGGCCCATCAGCGGCGAGATCAGCATGGCGCCAATGATGACGGCCGTCGAATTGACGTTCAGGCCGACCGAGGCGATGAAGATGGCAAAGACGAGCGCCCAGGCGCCGCCGCTCCGCAATTCGACATCCGCCCGCACCTGTGCGATGCTGGCGTCGTAGTCGGTCTCGTCGCGGAGCGATAGCGCGCTTCGCGCCCTGCGGAGGATGCTAAGAGTGTTCACGCGCGACCCTTGTCTTGCAGGTGAGACTGTCGTCGCTCGAGCGGAATCAGGCATCGGGTGCTGTCGGCGTCGCCACGGCGCGTTCGCGCCCCAGGTCGGGGGGCATCTGCGAGCGCGAAGCGCGCTGATCCAAAGTGGCGGGAGTCCCGCACCGGCGCAGGCGTCGACACGTGGACATGCGCGCCCAACTCAACCAGACACTCCAGTCCGGTACCACAACACGCGGCAGTACAGGCGTTTACGTACCGCGATTGTGGAGACGTGACGCCAACGCAGAGGATCGCCAGCTCGCCGCTGCGATAGCAGCGCCATTGTCGGTGAGCAGGCCACGGATCCGGACACCCTGCATGCTTCGACAACCTGCTTCCCGACGGCGACCTTCATGACCTCCTGGCTGCCGGCGTTCAACGGGACGCTGCCACCACCGCCGTACGGACCGACACCGCCGACGGAATGGTGAGCGCACGGCTGTCACACCGGCATCGAGCGTCACGACCAATGCAAACCGTCCTGCGCTGTGCACGCTCCTCACTGATCGCCTCGGGCTGGGTTCACGACGTTCCCATAGACATGGGCAAGAGACGCGGGTCAACACACCCGGGGCTTCACCGTGTCCCACCCGACGCGAAACCACGCCGCGACATGTTTGAGCCGCAGGACCTGGGCGAGGCCCGCGATCTTCGCGGCGAGCCGCGTTGTCATACGCGCGTACTTGTCGAGCCAGAGCACGGCCTCGACCGTCGGGCCACACCGTGGACACTCCACGCGGGCGCGTGGCACCAGCAGCCAGGTGTCCGACTCCATCGCGGCCAAAGCGCGCACGCGGCGCGTCGTCGTCTCATCCACCCGCGCGACCGGTGCGCCGCACTGACTGCAGCGCTTCACGTGGTCGGCGGCGGGGCGTAACTCGATCACCAGCCGCGGGGCCGGCACCACCCCGTACACATCGGGCGCCGGCGTCGCCTCTGTCGTCACGCGGGCGACCACACACCCCTCCCACCCCACCAACCTGCGATAACAATCCGATCAGGCCGCTCGCGTCTGAGGCTGGCATCGTCGCTCCTCCGATGCCTGCACGATGGTGCCGCGATCAGCCGCTGTCACGCCACTGGCCCGGAATTCCCGGAAGAGCCCTTTTTAGCGGGTCGAGCTCCTTGGTGAGCTGACCGACCTTCCGCTCGAGCGCGGCGAGGTGCTGCGCCGTCTCGACCGACTCGTCCTCGCGCAGCAGGTCGAGTGAGAGCTCGCCAGCAGGTACGCCTCCACCACCCCGAGCTTGAACTCGGTACTGAACCATCGGTACGACTTGCCGCGCATAGCACCTCCGAGGGGCTACCTCGAAGGTCAAACCGCGACCCGCCTCCTGTCCCGCCGATGGGGGTCACTCCAAGCAGAGTGCACTTTCAATCGATGTTGACACGGCGCGCGGCGTCACACAGGGAAGAACACCGCTGCGATCAATGCACTTCCCGCGCTTCGCGGGTTCACGCCGCGGCCGCCACGTGAGAGAGCACTCTCTGTCGGGCGAAAGCCTAGACTGGATGGCATCAGCGCACGAACCGTCAGACTCTGCCGCACACTCGAGAGGCGACGTCAGTCACGCGCCGCCAGCGTGCGCGCGAGGGTCCTCAACCTGCTGGCTTCGTCCCCTTCACCGTTCGGGCCACGTGCCGCGACACCGAGTGCGCTGACCAGTGCACCGTCGCGATCATAGATATCGTTGGCAAAATGCAGCACACCATCACGGAAGAATGCTGTGAAGTAGACTATGTACACCGGAAGTCTCCGCTCGAGGTTCACGCGCTCGTCGTCAGCGCCGCTCTCCATCGCCGCCCGCACCCGGTCCAGGTCCCAGCCCTGCGCGCCCAGCACGAATTCGGCCAACTCATCGGGATGCTCCACGCGGATGCAGCCGTGACTGCGTGCGCGAACCCGCTCATCGAAGAGTGCCTGTGCAGGGGTGTCATGCAAGTAGATCGCGAAGGAATTTGGGAAAATGAACTTCGCCCGCCCGAGCGCATTGTCAGCGGCCGGCTTCTGTCGCACGTTGGCGCCGGCCGCAGTTCGCACGACTTCGTAGCCGTGTCGACGGAAGTACGTGGGGTCCTGCCTCTGCCTTGGCCACAGCTCACGACGCGCAATGCTCCGCGGAACATTCCAGTACGGTCGGAAGACCACATAGGACATTGAATCACTGAACGCGGGCGTCGCTCGACCCTGGTATTCGGCGCCGACCACTACCTTCATCGACAGCACTGCCTGGCCATGGTCGTACGCTCGCAGGCGAAACGCCGGGACGTTGACGACGACGAAGCGCTGGCCACGGTCGCGCGGGAGCCAGCGATGGCGCTCGAGATTTGCTTCGAGCTGGTGAAGGCGGAAAGTTGCCGGCCGGTTCAATGACGCACGCGTCACGGGCCCGAGCACGCTGTCGACCGTGAGTCCCTGGCGCTCCTGATAGTCCGCAACTGCGAGCGAAAGCGCGCGATCGTATTGCACCGACCTGTCCGGGCCACGAGCCTCATTGAACGCCGTGCTGTCGCCAGCGCTGACTGAACGCGGAGTCAAAGCGACGAGCGGCAGATAGCCTTCCAGATGGAGGCGCGCGAGCAGTGTACCCAGCACGCGCGCGGTGGACAATTCGCCAGGGCGCAGAATGCCGCGTTGCTCCACGCGCGGCCACCCTCCCCGCGCGACCAGCCCGCGATACCGTGCGACCTGCGCCACCAGCAGTGCATACTCGGGATCACGCGGCTCGAGGTCGGCGATCCCGACGTCGCGTTCAGGCTCACGAAACAGGTCCGCGATCGTGCTGTCGACGTCCTGTGTCCGAGGTTCGATGTACCACTCGCGGTTGATTGAACGAGGGTCCACCTGTCCCGTCAGCACGTGAGTAGCGTACGCGACCAGCGTCGCCGACAGCAGGACGTCCGCGCGCGCGGCACGCGCCGGAGACGTCGAGCCCGCCGTGCGCATCGCGTCGACCGCACGAATCAGCGTCCCCACCGGATAGACATCGAGGCTTAGCGCCTGATCGGCCGCACGCGACAACGCGTCGATGAACTGCATGGCGCGGTTTCGCAGCTGCAGGGTGCCGCCGGCAGTGTCGATCCACACCGGGGCGTGACCTGACGCGGCGTACACCCTTCGCACGATCGCCCAGTCGGCGCCGCTGAACCCAGGGACGGGGCCATGCGCAACAAGCTGCCGGATAGCCCTCGCCACGGCATCCGCGCCGATTTGCCCTGCCGCTCCGCCGTGCGCATCGGTCGTCGCGACGTTGCGGGTGGGATGCGGACTCAAGGCGAATCCATCAGACGGCTCGCGCCACCCCGTCCCCATCAGGACGGCGACGAGGCCGCATCCGAGAAGAACGCACGAGCCCGGCACTATCGCCATGCGCGGAGCTCCGCCGCTCGACCACCACGCGGTCTCCGCCATGCCACGGCGCTACCATGCCGATGCGAAGCACGCGTGCGGGCATCGTGGCTGTCGTGCGAGGTAGACCCATCGCAACGTGTTTGCGACGTCGCGGACAGGCGCGTCCGACAGCTCTCGAGCGCGCTGACACGCGTCGCCCGATGCGGCGCGATCAGCACGTCCCCGGTCCACCAGCCGTTCGTGGCGACGACGACGTGGTGCACGGGCCGCTGTGTTTCGTCAAGGAGGGAGTCACCGACACCTCCAATCTCGCCGTCACGCGCGTACACTGCATACTGCCCGAGATCCTTCAGTCTCCGCTGCATGTTCAGACAACTCCTGGTTGTGGGTACGTCACATCTGGCGACGCGCGCGTCACTGACGACAGCTCACGCCAGGTCCGCGTGTACGGCCACGCGCGTGAAGCGGCGGCGTACGCCGTCTCAAAGGAGCACCGTCGCCGCTTTCGTCTGCGCTGGGACGCGCGATGCACGATGCACGATGCATTGGGCTCGCTTTCGGTCGCGGAGCGCAACTTCGCGCCGCGAACCACTATCAGCGGACGGCGCATTCCTCACGGGAGAACAGAGAGCCCGCGTAAGCGAGCGGGCAACTGTCGTTCATCTCTGGCCCGCGTGTTCGCCGACGTGGTGCAAGCGGCAACCCGGCAGGCGAGACCAGCGCATGAGTCACGCTCGAGCAGCCTCACTCGAGCGCATACGACCCTTTCGCCGAAGCCACGGCAGCTTTTACCGTTCCGCTCCCCATTCCGGGCCGCACCACCGTGAAGCTGGCGGACAGCATGACGGTCAGTGCCGCAAGAAATGCGTTCAGTAGGCGTTCCGCGCGACGCGTCGCGCGGCGCGACAGTGTGCTGCGTGGCGCGGACGCCGTGTGATCTGAACCTCATATACACCCGACCTTACCAGATCATGACGTTGCCGTGGCAGAACGCGCGCTCCGTCGCACTCTGGCGCGGCGCCGATTGCTGGCTGGCGGATAGGTCCGCGGGCATCGGGAAAAGCATGTTCGCATCGGTCAGCGTGACTCGCGAACAAGACGGCGTCGTTCGATGCCTTAGCAAGCGCGACAGAAGTGCACGCATACACACCTCCAAAAAGACAAACGGCGCTATCACACCGTAGTTTGTGACTGCGCCGTCAACAAGAGTGCCTCGCGCTCCGCCGCTACGACAACTGCTGTTACTGTGCTTCCCGCGCAAAATCTACGCTGGTGCACAAGCGAGGCAGAGTGCGGACGGACGGACGGCCGAGCGCTGGAGCTCGATTGTACTGCGCAGAGTGCGCGACGCCCATCACGCGGCAATGATGAGTCCGCAGAACAACGTTGGTCAAGATAAACTCGCCAGCGCACCGTGAATACGAATAGATGAGCAAGCGTCGAACGACCAATGCCGAGAACGGCCACGATGATCAACAGTCCTCGCTGATGGCTCGATGTAGTCCAAATAGATCGACTCACACACGGAACAAGTCAGTGCCGAGCTGCACTGCACGTCTGTCTCAGCACGCCGCACCGACGTGGTACACGCTGTACACTGCTCTGTATCGCCGCGCGAAGTACTGCGCACTCTGACGTGCTTTGAATCTTGCATGGATAGATACATGGTGCACTACCACGGCAGTCTCACCGACGAGGAACGCAAGACGCTCGCACCGAAAGCGCTCGCGTTTCTCAAGGATGCCGAGAGGCGTGCGCGCACCGCGGTGTCGCTCTTCGACATCGGCATTGCGCGCGGGCTACTCCTTGCGCTGGTGAAGGACGGATCAATATCCGAATCACAGTATGATCGCATGATCAAGCGCGTCTTCGAGAAGGTGAAGCCCGCGTTGCAGGAGAGCATTGAGCAGATTCCCAAGGCAAGACTGACCAAGCGGCTGATCGTGCCGGCGGCACCACGAACACGCCGCACGCGAGCACTCGCAAAGCGAACATCGGCGGTGAAGCCTCGTCCCTGACTGAGCGGTCCGCGCGGTGCTCGACGGTCACGGGACAAACACAAGCCCGATCTCCACGTTTCCCGACACTCTTTTTAATCATGATGGTTCAAATCAACACCGGTCACAACATCGTGATCACCGCCGAAACTGAGCAGTCGCTCATCAGCGGCATCACGGCGCATCTCGCGCATTTCGACGATCGGATCACTCGTGTCGAGGTGCATCTGCGCGACGACGACGGCGCCGATCGATCTGGCCAGCGGCAGATGCATTGCATGCTCGAAGTGCGCCTCGCCGGTCGCCAGCCCGATGTCGTCACGGCGACTGCAGCGACAGTTGAATTCGCGGTGCGTGACGCGGCTCACAAGATGCAGCACTTGCTCGACGGCATCTTCTCGCGCGCGCAGAGACACTGACGGTTCCGGCTCACACTGTGCCTCATGAGCATCATTCCTTACGAGGTTCTTTACGGCTTCGACTCGTTTTATTGACGCTGGCCGCCGCCGTTGTTCTTGGTGGCTGCGGCCGCAAACACGCCGCTATGATTTCCCCTGATGATGCAGTCCTCGGTACGCGGTAGCGCGCGACGCTGTCCACGACGGAGGCGTTACGCGGCGTGATCCAGGCGAGGGGCTTCTCGTTCCTGACGTCGGAAGACTCGGGTCGTCGCACGCGCATCGATGTCGAGATCTCGAACATGGTTCCAGGCGGCCAGCACCCGTGGGCCGTGCGAGCTGGATCGTGTGGTGACGATCGAGGCGAACTCGCACGTTTCAGAGAGGGAAACGTGCTTCGCATCTCTTCGGACGGCACGGCGCGCGGGAATAAAACGATTGAGCTCAGCTTCCCGAGCAGCGGAGACTATCACGTCGTGGTGCTCGCGTCCGCCGGCAATGCGGAACAGGTCGTCGCGTGAGGGAATTTCGCCCCTCCTGTAGTCGCTCCCCGCTGAGAGGTGCCAGCGCCGCGAGGCGAATGATGAACTCCGGTGTCTGCAGCGTCGTGGCAGCGATGCGACGCCGATGAATGCGCACGCGCGACCGGCATGCGAGCGCTCGCCGTGACCATCGAGTTGGATGTCCTTTCCGCCAGCAGCACGGATGTACACTGAAGATGCAGATCTCTCGACGACGTTTTCGATGGTCGGCGAACGGCCGTGCCTGTCACTCTACCAGACCACCCATCGCAGTCATCCGGAGAATGTGCAGGACCCCATTCGCTTCCGGAACTTGGTGAAGTCACTCCAGACATCCCTCGAAGCGGAGTATCCGGCTGACGTCATCGTGCCGCTGCTCAAGCCGTTTCATGCGCTGGCGGATGATTCTTCGTTCTGGAACGGCACGCGCGACGGATTGGCGGTGCTGGGTTCGAAGGACTCGTTTCGGGTGTTCCGCCTGCAGCGCCCCGTCGCCGATCAGGCAATCGTGGCGGACAGTTTTCACATCAAGCCATTCATGCGCGTTCGGCAGGCCGCGGATCAGTTCTTTGTGCTAGGGATCAATCGCAACACGTTTCGCCTGTACAAGGGCAATCCTGACGTGCTCGACGAGATTCAGCCTGATGCAAGCATTCCGCAAACGATGACCGCGGCACTCGGGAATGAACTCACGGGGAAAGAGCAGACCGTTGCGTCGTATGGCGGCGTCGGGCACGGGCATACCGCAATGCACCACGGGCTGGGTGGTCTCGAAGTGGAAGTCGCCATTGACGACGAAAGATTTTTCCGCGTGGTCGACAAGGCCATTCTCGCACACTATTCTCGCCCGACGGGACTACCGCTCATTCTGGCCACGTTGCCGGCGCATCGCGAGCTCTTTCATCGCATCAGTCACAACCCGTTCCTGATGCCAACGGGAATCGATCACTATACCGACACGATGTCCCTCGATGAGTTGCGCGCGTGCGCATGGCGGGAACTTGCTCCACAGATCGAGGAGCGCATCACGTCGCTGATCGAAGAGTACGGCACGGCGCGATCGCACGACCTGGGTGACGATGACCTGCCGATGGTTGCCACAGCCATCGCCAGCGGACGGGTCGCCACGCTGCTCGTCGAAGCCGACCGTGAGATTCCTGGTCGCTTTGATGTCAGCACCGGCACGGTGCAGTATGCCGATCTGGCGTCGCCACGCGCGGACGACCTTCTCGATGACATGGCAGAGTCTGCCGTGAAGATGGGCGGCACCGTCGTCATCGTACCGTCGGCGCAAATGCCATCGACGACGGGTATTGCCGCGATCTACCGGTTCAGCGTCTCCCCTTGAACGCCGATGACGCGGCACCGAGCGGCCGGTGAGTTGGCCGGGCGCTCATCCCGGTCAGGGCGGGCCTAGCGAAATGCCTCGAGGCACCCTGACGCGCCGTGCTTGTAGCCGACGGTGAAGTTCGCACGACGCTGCTCGCGCGTGCCGTGGCCGAGATAGTGTGCCCGAAACGCGATCTGCGAGTCGATACGCCGATCACCGGTGTATTGCGGCGTCGGGTCTCCTGCCGCAGCGAGCCCGAAGAAGACCTCGTTCAGATCGCCCTTCTCGAGACTGCCGTCCGTTGCGCTCCGGTTGGTGAAAGCACCCGCCAGGCAGTCGGCTGTCGCCTCATTTTGGTATGGAATGTTCGAGTCTTCGCCGAGCTGGATCTGCACAGCGTGTCCGATCTCGTGAGCGATGATACCGACGGCCGCCATGTCGCCGTCCGTGCCCAGCTCCGCCGCTGCGGCTTTCGCCTGTCGCGCCACGAAGACATCGTCGTAGTAGATGATGTTGCGGCTCGGACAGTACATGGCGTTGTTCGCCGGTAAGACGCCGCACGCAGTCGAGACGGTACCGCGGTAGCGGACTATGGAAGGTTGCGCGAAGTGTGCCTCGATCCGCCCGAAGTTCGCGCTCCACATTCTCACCAGCGCCGCGTACGCCATCGCGACCTTCTCGTTCGACGCCGTCACCTCACGTTCGGTGACGTCGAGGGGCGCTGGTTCAGGGGTTGGCGCCGCCGCCGTTGTTGCAGCGAACAGCAGTGTCATGCCGCTGCGTCCAACGCGTCGTGCAATCGCTGAGTGCAATCTGTACCTCCGTGCCTGAAATACCGTGCCGACGCATAGTTGTTCCTCGCCCGGCTGCGCTTGACGTGGCTCGAGGGATGCCGGCGAAGTAGTCGAGGTCAGTCGCGCCAGAGCGGAAGTTGGAGAATGAGCGCAATTCGTCCGGCGCGTAGCTGGTTACGGCGGCCATTGATCGAGCGTCTCGCGGCCCACTCGAGCGCCAGCGATGACACGGCGCAACCCTTGTTCACACTCGTTTCCGCGTAGCACATCGATGGACAGCGCCCACTCGTGCATTGATGACAGGGTGCGCCGCGGCGGCGGTGCTTCTGCCCGCGTTTCGGGGCGACTTCGTCGGCGCCGCCGACTGTGAGGTAGGGGTGCCTCAGCTTCCCCAGGCTATGAGGGCAGTGCGCGACTGGCGTACGCGGTCAGCGACAGTGACGGAGGTCGGGACCGTCGCCACCTACGACCCTCGCGCACTGGTACGCGGAGCAAGTCAAGGAACAGCGTCGCGGCGCGACCAGGCCGACTCCTATGCGCAAGCCATCGCTCATGTAGGTGAGCGCGTGCGCGGCGCTGAACTGGACGCCGTGGGTCGTCAACGCTCTCAGGATTGACTGCGCGCGCGGTCTCGACAAGCATATCGGCACTCACGTCGCAAGTGGTTCGCGAACCATCTGCAACTCGTGACGGTAGCCAGACGTCGACGTCGGGTATCGTAGATGCAAATGATTGAAGACTCCAACGATGATGGCGGAAATGATCAACCGAGCATTCTTCTTGTCGTCGGCGGGGACTACATACCACGGTGCGTCCTCGGTGCTTGTTGCCGCAAGGCATTTCCCGTAGGCTGTCTGGTAGTCGGACCAGAACTCTCGTTCCTCAACGTCGGCGAGACTGAGCTTCCAGTTCTTGTCCGGCTCGTCGATGCGTGCGAGCAGGCGCTTTCGCTGCTCGTCCTTCGAAAGATGCAGGAAGAACTTGATGACGCGCGTGCCGTTCACATGCAGGTGCCGTTCGAAATCCACGATGGACCGGTACCGATCCGTCCAAAGAGAGTCCGCGCAACGAAGTTCCTCAAGCAGTTGCTGCGCCTCCAGCAACTGGGGATGCACCCGCACGATGAGCACTTCCTCGTAGTACGATCGGTTGAAGTTGCCGATCCGGCCGCGCTCGGGAAGCGCTCGCGTGGTGCGCCAGATGAAGTCATGGTCGAGCTCGACCGCGCTCGGCTGCGCAAAGCTGAAGACCTGACAGCCCTGCGGATTCACGCCCGACATCACGTGACGAATGGCGCCGTCCTTTCCTGCGGAATCCATGCCCTGAAAGATCAGAAGCATCGCATACCGGTCGGACGCACAGTGCACGCGCTGCAGCGTACTCAGCGCGTGCACTTGGGTCTCCAGCAGCTTCCGGTCTGCCTTCTTCGACTTGTACAACGGTTTGACACACGTTGGCCAGGTCGCGAGGTCTACATCGGTGCCGACACGTACCCGAAAGTCGCTGTTCTGTAAATGTTTCGTCATGTGACCTGACTTGTGACACGGTCGGTCATTCACGCTTCGGCACTGGCTCGAGCTCGGCACCACCACTGCCCGCCGCCCCGAACTTCGGCGTGGTCAGCCAACCGAACGACGTCGTATTCGGCGGCTCGGCCGCGACGGGCGCCGTGTCCTTGTCCGTGTCGGCGTGCGATGGTTGCGCCTCGCGTGGGTGTCCCTCGCTTCCCCAATACACCGGTCGGCCGAAGTAGTCGTAGAGGCGCTGTTCATACTCGCGGTTGACCGCGGCCGACCCATCCCACTCGGGGCTGCCCTTGATCGCCTCGCGGGTCAAGTCGACGAAGACCTTACGCTCAGGCCAACTCACGCGCGTCGCCCAGCGCGGCGCGATGAGCACCTGCTTGCCGAACCACCAGTTGCTCGTGTCGACGACCAGATAGTGCACGCCCCACGTCTCATCGTCTGCGATGAAATCCTCGACGTGTCCGACCGCGTCGTCAGTGCCCTGCAGGTGATAGCCCCGGACCTCGCTGGCACTACGGAGATGCGCGTCGCCGCTCGGCTCTTCGTCCGGCGCAGGCATGGCATCGGTCAATCCGGAGCCGGCCAGCAGCGAGGGATACATCCCCATGCCCCATGCTCCCATGGAGCTCCAGTACGGCGAATAGCCGTAGTAGCGGTTATATGCGCGCTCGTGTTGGCGCGACACCGGCGTCTCGGTGTTGATGTCCGGGCTGCCTTTCACTTGTTCCATCGTCAGCGCAAGGTGAAACGCGCGCGTGGACCAGTCGACCGTGCGGAATGCCATCGGGGAGATGAGCACGTTGCGTCCTCCGAAGAATCCTCCGGTGTCGACGACGAGATAACGGATGGTCCAGTGCTCGTCGTCGACGAGAAAATCGGTCACAGTGCCGACCTCACCATCAGAGGCGAGCACTGCGTACTTCTCGAGGTCTTTCAGGCTTCGTTGCATGCTGGTGATCCTTGTGGAGGCAGACGACTCATTGCGAACGACACACTCCCCGAACTTTCCTTCGCGCACGCTCGTCACAGTGCAGCATGGACGCATGCGAACTGCTCGAGGATGGTTATCCTCGCACGTGACATCTCTGTTCTGGAAGAAGCACGAGTGGTGTCGGCATGGCGAACTCAGCGGACCGTGACTCGTCTATTGCAGCGGACTTCACCTCTCTGTGATGCCGAAGGCCTGTCGCGGACGCGTCTGCCAAGCTTCACGTCTGCACCGGTCCGGATTCACAGCGAGCGTCGATAAGTCTTGCGATACAGCTCGGAGCGTCTGCCTTTTCGCGGCCGGAACTCCACACCTCATACACACGACACCATGCACACTGCATTTGTCATGCGCGGCTACCCTCGCCACGGTAGAGGCCGCGCGCCCTGCTGTGACAGTGACGCAAGATCCATTGCGCCGATCTCCCTTGACGAGGGCGCACGGGCCGCAACCCACGCGCCAGGAGACACATGTCTTGCAACGGTCTGGGACGTATGGAGAGCACAACCCGGCGGATCCCAGCGGACTCCTGCGCCCCGCGGCAACAACTCATCTGGCTTTCAGATCGCGGCGCGACGAAGCAATTGCGCGTTCACTGCAACTATGATCGTTGACAGTGACATCAGTCATGCCGCTATCGCCGGCGTCAGCGTGCGCCCCCACGGAGCGAGCACACCGGCCGCCAACGGAATCGCGATCACACTGTATCCCGCCGCCCACCACAGATTCTGGACCATCTTCCGATAGCTCGCGCGACAGCGTGATGATGCGCGCCACATCGCGCGGATCACTGCGTACCAGCACCACGTCACCCGCCTCCACGGCCACGTCAGTGCCCGCACCAATCGCGACACCGACATCGGCCGTCACCAGCGCCGGCGCATCGTTCACGCCGTCGCCCACCATCGCGACACGTTTGCCAGCCTTCTGCAGCGCCTCGATCTTCGACGCCTTGTCCTCCGGCAGCACCTGTGACAGCACCTTCGTGATGCCAAGTGTTGTCGCAACCGCGTCGGCCACCGCCTTCGCGTCGCCGGTCATCATCGCCACGTCGATGCCCGACGTCTTCAGTGCCGTGACCGCCTCGACGGACTCGGGCCGCACGGTATCCGCCACCGCGAAGGCCGCACGCGCCTGCGCGCCGTCGATGAGATAGATCACGCCTTGTCCCTTCCTCGATGATCAGTTCCGCACGCTCGGCGCGGGCCGTGGCGTTCGCGAGCGCCCGTTCCAACGTGGCGATCTGCCTCGGCGCGGGATCCGGCACGGCGGCCACCGGCCCGCGACGCTTCGTGGGGCCCTGCAACTCGCCGCGGCGCTGCGCTGCGCGCCAGAAGGCGAGATGCGATGAGTACAACCCTTCGCGGCGGAGCGACGCGCCGAGCTCGCCAGGCTTCGTGCATGCATCCGCCGCCGCGAGGATCTGCAGCTTGTAGGCCGAACTGAACTGACGACGCGTCCGGATGGCTGATACCCCGGTCTCGGGCTCAGGCAACGGTAGGCCGGAAAGAGCGGACGACATCCGGACGTCCTTGAGCACCCTCGGACAATACACTCGGAATGGATCGGTGTCTCACTCATATTGGCAGAGAAGGCTGTGCGACCACCGCCCACAGCGACGACGAACACGCCTGCCGCGCACGTCGACTGTCGACGCCGTTGAACAGATGTGCGATGGCACAACAGCAGCGTTTCAGACTGGCTCCGCTGCATTCTGCAGCGGGGCATTTCAACGGCATGCACGCAGCGACCAAAGGGAGCCAGCGTGCATGCCGTTGAAAAGCCCTGACAGACGCAATGCAAGGTTGGTCGTACGAGGCGTTGCGCAAGTGCAGCCATCGCCGACTTTGCTTGCCCTGCCGTGGCTATTTCAAGGCGGAGAGCGGAATGCGAAACGCCCCACCGGTATTCGTGGCCGCGATGAGAAATCCGTTGCTGATGACCAGATCAAAGATGGTCCTGTCGGTGAGACCGGTACTCAGTGCAGTCCACGAGTCGCCGTTATTCTTCGAGTAGAACACGCCGCCGCCAAACGTGCCGGCCACGATGACCTGCTCGTCACTGGCGAAGCCGCGAACGGAGGTCGTCGGGAGGCCGCCCGCGAGTTGGGTCCAACTGTTGCCGGAATCGGTGGAACGGAACACGCTCGAGCCGTTCTCGCCCCCCAGGAAGAGGGTCGTGCCTTTGACTTCGACGGCGCGAAACGTGGTCCCACTCAGGCCCGTGTTACTGGGCACCCACGTGGCCGCGAAATCGACGCTCTTCATGATCCCGGCGCCGTTGGTGCCCACGAAAATCACGTCGTCGAGCGCGGCGACGCTCCGCACATCCACACCAGCCAGCCCCGCTGCGGCCCAGCTGTCGCCCTGATTGTCGGAGCGGAACACGCCACTCGGTCCAACGACGTACAACCGCGTTCCTGCCTTCACGATACCACTGGTTCGCAGTTCAGTTATGCCGCTGCTGCGTAAGCTCCACGTGACACCAAGATCACTGCTGCGGAAGACGCCCTGACTGGCGGAAGAGTAGAGATACGTAGCATCGTCAGCGAAGCCGCGGGTGGGACCAACGGCGTCGTTGCCAGCGTTGGACAAGCGGAACGTCGCCCCCGCGTCATCGGAACGGTACACACCGGTCGCGGCACCCACGAATGTGGTCGTGCCGCGACTCCATGCCGACTGCATGTTGAGCGCGGCTGTACCGCCACTCACCATCCACGCGTCGGCAACCGGTGCGACCACCGTCACCGTGACGTTGGCCGTCCGCGTCGACGCGGTGTGCGTGGCCGTAATGGTCGTGGTGCCGGTCGCGACGGCCGTGATCAGACCAGTGCCGCCAATCGTGGCAACGGCTGGCGCACTGCTCGCAAAGGTCACGCCTGAGGTCAGTGCCGATGTGGTGGCGTCGCTGAATGTCCCCGTCACCGTCATCTGCTGTGTGGTCAGAGGGGCGAGCGAAATCGTCGTTGGTGTCACCGCGATTGACGTCACAGTCGGCGCGGGAGCGACGACAGTGATCGTGGTGGTGGCTGCCGTCCCTGAAACCGTCGCCGTAATCGACGCGGTGCCAGCCCCCACCGCCGTGACGATACCGTCCGCGCTCGGCGTGGCTACTGCCGTGGCCGACGACGAGTAACTGACGCCTGTGGTCAAGGCGCCGGTCGATGCATCGCTGTAGGTGGCGGTCACGGACAACGGCTGCGTTCCGCCGATGATCAAAGTGGCCGTGCTGGGCGACAGCGCAATCGAGGAGACGGTCTTCGCTGCAGTAGTCTCGGACGAGTCACACGCCGTCAAAAGCATCGCCGTCGACAAGATGATGACAAATCCCGGAGCAAGAGTGCGCAGACGCATGTGGAGCCTTGTGCAAAGAAGGGTGTGACGCCGGTAGGGTTGTGCACGTGTCAGTGATCGTCTGAAATTCCCCACCCAGTTGGAGTGGAGTGACCCCCATCGGCTGGACAGATGGCGGGTTGACCTTCGAGGCAGCCCCTCGGAGGTTCTATGCGCGGCAAGACGTACCGACGGTTCAGTTACCGATTTCAAGTTGGGTGTGGTGGAGGCGTACCTCGCCGGCGAGGGCAGCCTGAAGTTTCTGGCCACCAAGGCCGGCGTCGATCACTCGCTGGTGCCCTACTGGCTGAAGAAGTACCACGCCGGCGAGCTCTCGCTCGATCTGTTGCGCGAGGAAGAGTCGGTCGAGACCGCTCAGCACATCGCCGCGCTCGAGCGCAAAGTGGGTCAGCTCACCATGGAGCTCAACCTGCTAAAAAGGGGGCTCACCGCCGCCCCCGCGACGAGCAGCGGGCGGTCGTTGATCATCTCCGGACCGGCGGCCTCAGCGCCCAGCGAGGATGTCGCATGATCGGGCTGCCGCGGAGTACCTACTACCGACGGCCGCGCGAACGCGCCGAACACGCGAGCGGTGTCGATGCGGAGCTCCGTGCGGCCATCACGCAGGTGCAGCGGGAATACCCCGGCTACGGCTATCGGCGCGTCACCCGCGAGCTGCGGGCTGGGCCGCACCGTGCCAATCACAAGCGCGTGCAGCGCGTGAGGCAAGCGATGCTGCTGCCCCCGTCAGGTCGCCGTCGGCCGTGGGTGGTCGCAGAGCCGGACACGGTGTCCGGTGCGTGGTATCCGAATCTCCGGGCCGGGATCATCCCGACGGGACCGAACCAACTCTGGGTGTCTGACATCACCTACGTGCGGCTGGAACGGGCCTTCGTGTTCCTCGCCGTCGTGCTGGACGTCTTCTCCCGCAAGGTGATCGGCTATGCGATTGGCCCGACCCTCGACGCCCGCTTGCCCTTGGCGGCGCTGGACGCAGCCATCGAGAGTCGGCGTCCACCGCCAGGCTGCGTGCATCACTCGGACCGTGGGTCGCAATATTCGTCCAGACGCTACCGAGAGCGCCTCGCGGAGGCGGGCCTGCTCGGCTCCATGTCCCGCGCTGGCAACCCGTATGACAATGCCCACGTCGAGAGCTTCATGAAGACGCTCAAGCACGAAGCGATCTACCCGCGCGGGTACCGCACCATGGCCGACGTCATCGCGCGCCTTCCGCACTTCCTTGAGACGATCTACAACAACAGTCGGCACCACTCCGCCTTGAACTATCGGTCAGCAAACGCCTTCGATGGATTGTGACGATCCACCCGGCGCTGAAATTCGACTGGCGCACGAAATGCCCCGGAGAACGGAACCTGTGAATGAGTTTGAGACACCGGGTGCGTGAAGTCTGGTGCGCGTCGACCTCGGCGACTGGTGGCGATGGGGGGGATCCAGGCGGCGGTCGGGAGCGCGCGGGGTGTGGGCGGTCGGCGGACGAACCGTTCCGGATGTGCGGCATACGCCGCGGTCAGGACGGTGGCACGCGCCGTGTTCCGTGCGGCGGCGAGGCCATGATGCACATCGGCCGGCGTGTGGAGCCCGAGGCTGCTGTGATGATGTTCGGTGATGTACCAGCGAAGAAAATCAATGCAGTGCGCCTGGGCGTCTTCCCGCGAGCCAAAGCGCGCGGGAAAATCCGGGCGATACTTGAGTGTCTTGAACTGCGCCTCCGAGTACCGGAGCAGGAGCGCGTGCACTGGCCAACCGCAGAAGCGGCGCTGGACTAGGTGCTCCCTCCGCGTGTGGCTACGCCGGCGGAGCAAAGAGCAGCCGCGCCACACCGGACAGGCCATACACGGTGACGGGTCGCCCCCTTCCTGCCGGTCGCCGCGCCAGCAGTACGACGTAGCCCTCCGCACGCAGGGCGCTCAGGGCCAGCGAGACGGCCGACTGCCCAAGATTCCAGAGCGTGCCGAGTTCGGCTTGCGTCAGTTCGCCGTCCGGCTGGGTGCGTCCCCAGACTTCCAGCTGCTGGTAGCGAGCATCATCTCCACGTGACATGAACGCCGCCATGTAGCGCGCGGTGGCGCTCTGGATCACCGTGCGTGTGTCGAGTGACGCGCCGCCGTGGCTGCGGCCAAGGTTCGGTGAGACGCCGTCCTCAAGGGCCGCCAGCACGCCACGCGCATCGCCGCCGAACAGCTCGTACAGCGCCTCGACCGTGTCCGGGGCAACCGGAGCTACCAGCGGCCGCTTCGGGTCGACCTGGAGATGCCGGTAGCGGGCGTCCAAGAGCGCGAACACGTCGTCGAGCGGCAGTGGGCCAAGCGGCACGACGGAGATGACCGAGCGGAGCTGCGGCGCCTTGAGGACCGCATCGACCGCCTCGGTGGTGCCGACGAGCAGGAAGTGCAGGCCCGTGTGCTGGAGCATGGGATCGCGCAGGTCACGCAGGATGCGGCCGGCGTTCTGGGCCTCCGCCTCCGTGAGGTTTTCGAGGTTGTTGAGGTGCACGAGGACTCCGCGGGCGTCGGAGCTGCGCACGAGCGCCATCAGGTCCGCCAGCACGCGGGGCCCATCGATCAAGATTTCACGGGGCGTGGTCATCGTCACGCCCTGGCTCACCGAGACGCCGCCGAATGGCGTCGACACACCGCCCCCGCGCACCGTCTCCCGCGATGCGTGAACAAGCACTTGCGCCGACTGCATGGCCGGCACGTCAGCGGTGTGCGGGCGATACGCCACAATCGTGCTGTACACCTGGGCGAGGACGCGTGCGAAGAGCCGCTCTGCCGTGTCCTCCGACATGATGTGCACGACGGCGTCCTGCGCCCAGTAGTCGTGGTCGTGCGCCCACAGCTGGACCCGCTTCACCAGCGTGGTCTTCCCGACGCCGGGGGGACCGGCAACCGCCTGCCGCGTGGGCGAGTCGCCCGCCCCGGCGATGGTGTTGGTCAGGGTGGCAGACTCCTCCGTTCGGCCCACGAAGAGCGACATGGGGTGCGCCGGGTCGCCGGGCGACAGGGCCTCCTGCCAGAACGGCGACGACCGGAGGTTGAAGAAATTCCACGGGGTGGGCAGCGGGGTCTTCATCGCTCTCGTGAGGAGGGATTTCTATTCTGCGCGGACAGTGCCTGCCTGATGAAAGTATTTTATGAGCCGTTTCGCCAATAGAAAGGCTCTATCGGCCGTCGGACACGCTGCACCAATAGGCGTCAGCTCACTACGACAAACGGTGGCGCGCCCGGCCGACCACGCGCCGCGGTGGCCACGCCTTGAACCAGCCGCAGGTCGGTGAGAGGGGGAGCATCTCCGCCCCCCGGGAGGCTTTCCGCACCCTCCTGATGCGCCCGGCATCACGTGACCGGTCACACTACACTCGCCTCATGGGTCCGCTCGGGCGGCGCCCGCCGCTCGACCAACCCACCCGAAGCGTGCACCCGCACGCATCCGTGCACCCGCACGCATCGGGAATACGACGCTCTCAGGAGAGACCCGCATGCCCCCGCAGCCCGATATGACCGCGACGTACCTCGTCGGTATCGCTCAGAAGCTCCAGCTCAATTCGGGCGAATTCCCGTCAGGGCGCGCCGTTCGTGAAGCAGCCCTCCGCGAGGCGCTGGTGGCCCAGCGGACCGACGAGGATCCGCCCCGATGCAGCTCGAAGCGCGCGACCGATGCCGCGATGGCCTAGCAGCGCGCGAGGATGCGGACCGCGGTGACTTCCAGCGCACGGGTGCCGTCGCGGCCACGACAGACCGCCGGCCGTTCGAATGCCAGCACCGCACGCCGCTGATCCTGTGGACGGATCTGAAGCCGCCGTCAGCGGAAGCCGTGTACGCGCGAATACCGCCAGCCCAGCAGTGACCGACATCGCGCAGGCGCCACGTCAGTGGGCGTTGGAGCCGGAGCCCCCCACACATGACGTTTACGCTCTCGATCCCGTCAGGTCAGCGCTCCACGTCGCGGCAACCGCCGCACTGCACCACCAGCGCGCTGCCGCCCTCGTTGCACCGGCAACAGGGCCGATGCTGCCTGCGGTCTCGCGAGGAGTCGCACCGTGCCCCGTTTCCGCCCCGTTCGCATCCACCACGTCACCCCACGTGGTCTCGCCGTTGTCATCGAAGATCGACCCGGCCGACCGTCGGCCCAACTCCGGTGGTGGGACCCCACCACGCAAACCACCCAACGGCTGGCCATGGGCATCCCAACGCGCGATGCCTATGGACGCCGCTCCCCGCACCACCTCACCCTCCTCCGCGAGCTCGCAGACCGTATGATCGACGAACACACCGCCACCGCCGTGCCCACAGTAGCGCCGGCAGCAACCGGACCGGCGACCATTCGCCACGCGTTCGACACCGCGCTGGACCCGCGTACAGGGAAGGCGCGCGCCGCAGGCTCCGAGCAGAACTCGGACTGGAAACGCGCGTCCCGTGAGGCGTTGGCCGCATTGGGCGCCGAACGCCGGATCCGCGACCTCAGCGGACACGATGCGAAGCTGCTCGTGCAGTCATGCCTCCTGCGGCAGGCTGCCGGGCAGTCGCTGCAGGTCTGGACCGAGCACCTCGATGCGGTACGTGCGACGCGTCCGACCGGTACCCTCCTGACACTGGACGACGTCCTCGCGGTGCATGCGGCCCTGTCTCCCGTCACGGGCACGAGCACGCCGCTTGGCAGCGTGCGCACCTGCGAATTGACGATACACAACGTCCGGGCCATGTTGCGCTTCGTTCACGCCTACGACCGCACGACATTCGCTGGCGTCGAGCAATTTCAGCTGGTCGAGCAGCTGGAGCCGCTCCTCGCGTCTGTCGCGGCGAAGATCAAGGCGACCGTGCACACCAAAGTCAATCGCCAGCGACCCGCGCTCGAGCATGCACGCCGGCTGATGCTCCGCGTGATGGACCCAAGGCATCGCACGCTCACGATCCTGACAGTGGCCTGTGGACGTCCCGGTGCGTACCGGGTGCTCCGCAGTCACATTGAACGCGAGGTCGCCAAGGGACGGTACCGCATCCGCGAAACGAAGAGCGACGGATCGCTGGCACTCGGCTACAAGTACGTCGCCGGTACCGCGGCGGCATTCCTCGAGGCGGAGCTGGCGACCACCTTCCGCGACTTCGAGGCACGCTGGCTCGAATCCCGAGAGGACTACGCGCTCTTGCATGGTCATGACTGTGATGGCACGGCATTGGTCCTCGACGCGAGCGCCAGCCTGCTCTACATCGACCCGCGGTTCCGCCTCCTGCTGATCCTCGGCGTGAAAGGCCGCCTCGAGCAGCAGGGTCGCTTGAGCTATCGCATGCTGCAGCGGGTCGAGGGCGGGATGCTGGCGCGGCGGAGCCCGGGACGGGACAGGAAGCGGGCGTCGGACCTCGTGCTGTGTGACGCGCAGCTCGAGGCCATCGCCTTCGAGTGCACCGTGGGCTTTCTCGCGCCGCTGATGAAGGCGTACGACGCGACGCACGCACGGGTCGCACGGGGGCTGACGGCGCCAAGCGGCGCGGTCGATGTGCACGACTTCCCGCTCGCGCCGGCAGGCCAGCTGGCGATGGGGCAGGCCCGCGCCGTCGCCGCGTCGCTGCAGCCGGCCGACGACCGCACGCTGTGGGACTGGAATAAACCGCTACTCGCCGCACTCGGGATCACCGGCGAGGGGACGTCATTGCGTTCCTGGCGGCGCCTGTGCGTCGACCTGTACAAGCAGTGGCGCCTCGACCCGGACATGCACCGGCTGGTGACCGGTCACGGCGCGGTGTCCTTCGCTGGCGACCTGCAGCGTGATGCCCGACAGGACACCTTGCAGTCGACCTACTTCGATCAGGCCGCGCTGCACCTCGCCAAGGAGGCGCAGGCCGTCATGCAGCACCTGCGGACGACGTTCCCGGCGACGGGTGCGCCATACCAGCGTCACCGGACCGACGGGCTGCGGTAACTCGCCTCGAACTCGCGACCCGGTGAGGACACAATCGGGGACAAAACGGCACCACAAACGGCACCGACCCCCTGAATCACAAAGATTCAGGGGGTCGTAAGTCTTTGTACCACAATGTTTTACCCCATCGGGACGACAGGATTCGAACCTGCGACCCCCTGAACCCCATTCAGGTG